>NZ_JBSFPX010000158.1:0-18314 GCF_053588415.1 Mycobacterium sp. NPDC003449 | reverse complement strand
TGCGGTTTTCCCGCACACACGGATTGAAAGGGGGATGGGGAAACGGATCCGCATTGCGGACACCGCGCCCCTGACTACCAATGGCTACCCAACCAGCCGTGCTGGTCACCCTCGACGGTCAGCTGCACGACCCCGGCGTTCCGTTGCTGCATGCCGACGATCTGGCGGCGGTGCGCGGCGACGGGGTTTTCGAGACGATGCTGGTGCGCGACGGCAGGCCCTGCCTGTTGGAGGCCCATCTGGCCCGGCTGACCCGCTCGGCGACGCTGCTCGACTTGCCGGAGCCCGATCTGGCGGCCTGGCGTGCGGCCGTCGCGGTCGGTGTGCGGAGCTGGGTCGCCGATCACGCCGCCGACCGGGACGGGGACGCGGTGATGCGGCTGGCGTACAGCCGGGGCCGGGAGGGCGGCGGGCCCCCGACGGCGTTCGCGACCATCGGGGCACTGCCCGACCGGGTCGCCGGTGTCCGCCGCGACGGTGTCGCGGCGGCCGTCCTCGACCGCGGGCTGCCGGTCGGGGCCGGCGAGATGCCGTGGCTGATCGCGGGCGCCAAGACGCTGTCCTACGCGGTGAACATGGCCGCCCTGCGCCACGCCGAACGCCACGGCGCGGGCGACGTCATCTTCGTCAGCTCCGACGGCTACCTGCTCGAGGGTCCGCGGTCGACGGTGGTGATCGCGGCCGAGGGCGCCGACGGCAGGCCGGTGCTGCTCACCCCGCCGCCGTGGTACCCGATCCTGCGGGGCACCACGCAGCAGGCCCTGTTCGACGTAGCCCGCAGCAAGGGCTACGACTGTGATCACCGAGCCCTGCGGGCAGCGGATCTTCTCACCGCACAAGGAGTTTGGCTGATCTCCAGTGTCACGCTGGCCGCCAGGGTGCACACCCTGGACGGCAGGCGGTTGCCGGACGCCCCGCTCGCTGCCGAGATCGCGGGGCTGGTCGACGCGGCGATCGTCAGCGATCGCTGAGCGAAAATCGGTTGTCGGGCCGGGCCGACGCGGGTACCTTCGCCAGTACACAAGGAAGGAGGTGGTCCGACAAATTGAGTGACTTATGGACATGTGAGGTGGCTGCCCGCTAGCAGCACCGGGTGAATTGCCTGCGCGCGCTGGCGAATTCCCCGCAGCCACCCGGCCCCCGAGCCCCTCGGTCAGTCCAACCAGGAACTACGGCTCGGGGGCCGCCCCATGTCCGGGACCTGTCAGCGCGGTGCTACCGGCGTTCTCCGAATCCGCGTGGCGGGGCAGCTATCCCGGGCCGCGTGTGGGTGATGTGGCGTCAGCCCGGCGGCTGGCCGGGGCCCGGCGCCAGCGTCGAACAGGCCTCCATGGCCTGCTGCCAGGCCTGCGGATCGACTCCGGCGGGCGTGCCCGTGACCGGGCCGGGTGGGGCCTGCACGCCGTGCTCGGCCAGGCAATGTGCGTAGGAGCCGTGCTCGGGCGGTGCCTCGGAGGTCGGTGCGGGCTCGGGCCCGCCCGACGAACACCCGGCCAGCACAGCCGCCGCGGCGAACACCACCACGGTCTGGGACGGGTGCCGCATCAGCCGACGAACCTCGCCAGCCGGGCCGACAGGTGCGGGACCAGCCCGCCATCGGCGTCGACACGTTCCTCCACATAACCCAGGTCGCCACCGTCGACGATGCCGTACAGGCGCTTGGCGCCGCCGACCAGCATCCCCGACTTGCTGCGGGCCAGGGCGTCGGTGGCCAACTCCCACGAGGACTGGTTGAGCGGACGGCCGTAGAACAACTCGACGTAGCCGGCCGAATGCGCCAGCAGCAGTTCGATGGCCTGGGTCTCGGACGGATCCGCCGGATCGTTCACGAATCTCCAGTAGCCCGTTTCCCGCAGTCCGGGGGATTCGTACTCGCCGCTGTCGTCCAACCGCCACGACCGGGCCTCCCAATTCAGGTAGTCCCTGCCGTCGTGGGACACCACGATCTGCTGGCCGAACCGATAGTCGCCGTTGGCGTCGCGGCCCTCACCCTCACCTCGCCACACCCCGACCAGGGGCAACAGGGCCAACAACGCGTCGTCGAGGCCGACACCGTCGCGCAGATTCGCGGTGTCGGCGGGGACGGGAAGATCCTCGAATACCGGGATGTTGCGGGCAGCCGTGGCTTTGGCCCGTTCGGCGGCCTCGGCGACCGCCCGGTCGCCCGAGCCCGGTTCGGGCACGTCCGAGCCGGACGTCACGACTCGTCGGTGACGAGGCGGTACAGCGCGTACAACGCGAACCACGTGATGACCACGACGGCCGCGACCAGCAGGATCTCGAAGAAGAGCACCACGAGCAGGAAGTCTACTGCGGGGGTCGATGTGACGTATACCGCACCGGCCCCCTACGCCGCCCGAAGGTGAGCTTGTGTGCGAGATTCCGGCGAATCCTCGCACCCGAGCTCACATTCGAGCCGGCAAGCCAGGCTAGGCGACCTTGACGTCGATTTCGTGGATGCCCGCGCCGGTCGGGGCGACGCTGGCGTCGCCGTTGCCCGCGGGGGACAGGGCCCGGACCGTCCAGGTGCCCGGCGCCGCGAAGAACCGGAAGTCACCGGTTGCCGACGCGACCACCTCGGCGGTGAATTCGTCGCTGCCGTCCAGCAGGCGCACGAACGCGCCGCCGACGGCCTGGCCGGAGCCGTCGACCACCCGACCGGTGATCACGGTCTCCTTCTCCAGGTCGACGCCGGCGGGCAAGGTCAGGCCTTGCTTGGGTGCAGAGCACATATCAATTTCCCAACTCGATCGGGGCTCCCACCAGGGAGCCGTATTCGGTCCAACTGCCGTCGTAGTTCTTGACGTTCTGGTGTCCCAGCAGTTCCTGCAGCACGAACCAGGTGTGCGACGAGCGCTCACCGATCCGGCAGTAGGCGATGGTCTCCTTCTCGCCGTCAAGGCCTGCCGCGGCGTACAGCTTGGCCAGGTCCTCGTCGGACTTGAACGTGCCGTCCTCGTTGGCCGCCTTGCTCCACGGAACGTTGATGGCGCCGGGGATATGCCCGGGGCGCTGGCTCTGTTCCTGCGGCAGGTGGGCGGGGGCCAGGATCTTGCCGGAGAACTCGTCGGGGGAGCGCACGTCGACCAGGTTCTTCGCGCCGATCGCGGCGATCACCTCATCGCGGAAGGCGCGAATGGTGTTGTCGGGATCCTTTGCGGTGTAGCTGGTTTCGGGCCGGCTGACCGCATCCTTCGACAGTGGCCGGGCGTCAAGCTCCCACTTCTTGCGTCCGCCGTCGAGCAGCTTGACGTCGTCGTGGCCGTACAGCTTGAAGTACCAGTAGGCGTATGCGGCGAACCAGTTGTTGTTGCCGCCGTAGAGGATGACGGTGTCGTCGTTGGCGATTCCGCGCTCGGACAGCAGCTTCGAGAACTGCTGCGCGTCGACGAAGTCCCGGCGGACCGGATCCTGCAGATCGGTCTTCCAGTCCAGCTTCACCGCGCCGGCGATATGTCCGCCGTCGTAGGCGCTGGTGTCCTCGTCGACCTCGACGAATACGGTCTTGGGTGCCTCGAGATTGCTCTCGGCCCAGTCCGTGGAGACCAGGACGTCGGAGCGTGCCATGTAGGAAATCCTTTCGCTTGCTTGCTATTTAGAGGGTTCAGGTAGGCAATCGGGTGAAGCTGGGCGCGCGGCGGAACCGCGCCACCAACGGGTAGATCTGGCAGCCCAGGCAGATACCGAAGGCCGCGTTGAGGAAAGCCGCCACCAGAGCGAACGCGGTGGCGACCAGACCCAGCCAGGTGATGCCGAAGGCGAATCCGGCGGTACCCGCGACGGCGAACCAGAAGCCGACGAGCTGGGCGAATTTCAGGGGCGGTACGGGCTCGCGCTCGGTGACCGGGCCGAGGCGCGGCGCCAGCACGGCCGCGAACAGCCTGCCGTAGGGGTGGCGCCGCGGGCCCAGACCCGCGCCGACGGCGAACACCACGGCCTGAGCGCCGAGCAGCAACGCGGCCGCGGTTTCGCTGACCCCGGCGACCAGCAGCGTGATCACCAGCACCGCGGTGGTGACCCAGGCCGCGAACCGAGGACCCCGCACGTCCACCTGGGAGGGCTGACCGTCAGGGCCGGGCCTGGTCGGTGTCGATGACATGGGGACAAACTCCTGTTGCTGGGGAAGGTCTGGTCGTGTGCGGGCCGGAAATCGGGGTCCGGGGCGCGTCAGAACGCGCGGCTGCGCTCAACGACAGCAACAACAACAGCAGCAGCCCGCGGTGCGGCACAGATCGACTGCGCGGCGCTTGGTGAGCACGAGCTCAAGGCGGGCTGACACGTGCGACAGCTTACCCAAAGACCGGGCCGTCAAGCCAACAGCGGTTCGAGCACCGAGCGCAGGTCAGCCACCTTGGGCACCCCGCTGGTGCGATACCGGGGCCTGCCGTCGGCGTCGAAGACGATCGTGGTGGGCAACGACAGCACCGAAAGCCGCCTGGCGGCTTCGGGATTGGCATCCATATCGATCTCGACGTGTGAGACCTGGGGAAGTTCGGTGCACACCTGGTCGACGACCCGTCGCACCCCGGCGCACGGCCCGCACCATTCGGCCGAGAAGTGCAGCACCGTCGGCCCGTGGTCGGACAACCCCAGGCCACTGGTGTCGATGTCGGCGGCTTCCCGGCCCGCCTTGAGCAGGCCGGCGCGCAGCGTGATCAGCCGGCCGACCACGAAGGCCACGCCAAGGGCGGCCACCAGCACCGCGATCGCCAACACCATCGACGAGCTCATGACTGTCTGAACCCCTTCAGGTCGACGGTTACTCCCTTGGTGATCCCCTCGATGATGATGTCGGAACCGCGGACACCCTGGCTGGTGGGCGCGACGCCGAACGGCAGTTTCTGGCCGCCGATCGTGCCGCCGAATTCGGCGAGCACCGCGTCCGTCTTCTCGGCCGGGACCGGTTGGTCGGCGGTGCCCGGTCCGGTCAGTACCCCGGTCGGGGTCAGCACGAGGGTGCTCCGGTCGTCGCCGGTGATCGACAGGTCCACCGCGACACTGACCCGATCGTGCAGGCCGGCGGCCTTCGGGGTGCCGGTGAACACCAGGCCGGTGTTGCCGGAGATCCCCGATTCGGTGATGCCCCCGGTGGCGTCGTTGGTATCCCGCTCGGGCGCCTCGACCAGCAGATCGTTGATGCCGATGTAGCGGCCGACGTGGGTCGAGTCGATGATGATGCGGCTTTCCACCTCGCCGACGCGCATCGGTGCATCCGGACGAATCAACCAGGACGCATCGGTGAGGTCGATGTTGTGCAGCGTGGCTTCCAGCGACGCCTCGCCGACCACGGCGTGCTCGACGCCGGCGGCCCGGATCTCCACCTCTTTGTACCGGTGGTCGCGGGCCTGCGGGAGGAACGGGAAGCCCAGGATGGCGACCCACGGGTCCCAGTTCAGCCCGGCGGCGCTGCGCAGGTTACGGGCCAGTCGGTACTCGGCGTAGATCGCGGATCCGAAGTCGGTGCCGACGGCCCCGACAACCAGCGCGACGAGGGTCGCAACGAGCCCGATCAGGAGTTTGCGCACCGGCATATTGTTCCCCACCGTAGGAGCCGGAACTTGTTCGGCGCGGCTGATCAGCAGGTGAGGCGTTATCGTTAGGTGACTAATGGCCGGTAACGGCCAGATGTCAGCTAGGAATCTGGGACATCACCCCGACATCGGCGTCCGGTGGTTCCGACCTGATTCGCGGCGCGCCGGAGGGCATGTTGGATCTACTGCTATTGACCGTCGACCCGCACCCGGAGTCGATCCTGCCCTCGCTGTCGCTGCTGGCCCACACCGTCAGGACCGCGCCGACGGAGGTGTCTTCCCTGCTGGAGGCGGGTAACGCGGATGTGGCGATCGTCGACGCGCGCACAGATCTGGCGGCTGCTCGCGGCCTGTGCCGGCTGTTGGGGACGACCGGAACCTCGGTCCCGGTCGTCGCGGTGGTCAACGAGGGCGGGCTGGTCGCGGTCAACCACGAGTGGGGGCTGGACGAGATTCTGCTGCCCGGCACCGGCCCCGCCGAGATCGACGCGCGGTTGCGCCTGCTGGTGGGCCGCCGCGGCGGTGCGGCCAATCAGGAAAATGTCGGCAAGATCACGCTGGGCGACCTCGCCATCGACGAGGGCACCTATACGGCCAGGCTGAAAGGGCGTCCGCTCGACCTCACCTACAAGGAGTTCGAACTCCTCAAGTACCTGGCACAGCACGCCGGGCGGGTCTTCACCCGTGCGCAGCTGCTGCAGGAGGTGTGGGGCTACGACTTCTTCGGCGGCACCCGCACCGTCGACGTCCATGTCCGGCGGTTGCGGGCCAAGCTCGGCCCCGAATACGAGGCGCTGATCGGCACCGTCCGCAACGTCGGCTACAAGGCGGTGCGCCCATCCCGGGGCCGCGCCGCGGCCGAAGCCCAGGGACGTGAGCCGAAGGACGACGACAGCGCGGGCGGCGAGGCGCTCGACGCCGACGATGACGGTGAGTACGGTCCGGCGCTCGACGAACTCGGCGGTCCACTGGCCGACCGGCTGACCAGCCAGTGACGGCCACAGCATGGCGCACCGGCCTGTCCGAGGCCGATCGACGCCAGATCCGGGACCTCATCGCGGCGGCCGCCGACCACGACGGTGTCGCACCCGTCGGCGATCAGGTGTTACGCGAACTCGCCAGCGACCACACCCGGCACCTGCTGGCCACCGACGACGACCGGTTGCTGGGTTATCTGAATCTGGCGCTGGCCGGCGGCGAGGATCCGGCTCCGGCTGGACACGCCGACCCGGCGATGGCCGAACTGGTGGTCCATCCGCAGGCCAGGCGGCGCGGAACCGGTGCCGCGCTGGCCCGCGCGGCGCTGGAGGCGGGCGGGCCGGGGACCCGGATCTGGGCGCACGGCAACCTCGCCCCGGCGCAGGCGCTGGCCGCCTCGCTGCGGCTGGTCGTGGCGCGCGAACTGCTGCAGATGCGCCGCCCGCTGACCGACCTGCCGCCGCTGCGCGAGGTCGACGGCGTGCGGATCCGCACCTACGCCGGGCCGGGTGACGACGCCGAGATCCTGCGCGTCAACAACGCCGCGTTCTCCTGGCATCCGGAGCAGGGCGGCTGGACCGAGGCGGATATCGCGCAGCGGCGCGGTGAGTCCTGGTTCGACGCCGACGGGCTGTTTCAGGCGTTCGACGAGCAAACCGGTCGGCTGCTCGGATTCCACTGGACCAAGACGCATGGTTCCGGCCTCGGCGAGGTCTATGTGGTCGGAGTGGACCCCGCTGCGCAGGGGCGCGGCCTCGGCGCGGCGCTCACCCTGATCGGGCTCCACCACCTGGCGAAGCGTCTGACAGCGAATTCACAGGCTACCGTCCTGCTTTACGTCGAGGCTGATAACTCGGCGGCCGTCAACACGTACCGGAAATTGGGTTTCGAGGTGTACGCCGTCGACGCGGCGTACGCCACCGGTTAACCCGTTTAGCTGTGAACACGCTGAACCTGTTCACGGCCTGTTAACCCACCGTCCGCGGACTGTCCACCGCGGCCGAATACGTTGCCGGGGAGTCTGAAGCCGTCAACTGAAAGTGGGACAAGTGAAGCTCAACAGCATTGGCAGGGGTATCGGCACCGCGCTTTCGGCGACCGCCATCGCGGCCCTCACGCTCACCGCGTGTGGCAGTGACAACAACGCCGGAACCTCCTCCGATTCGGCCTCGGGTTCGGCCACCTCCGGCAGTGCGGCCGCCTCCTCGGCGGACTGCGGCGGCAAGAACTCCCTGACGGCCGAGGGCTCGACGGCTCAGCAGAACGCCATCGGCGAATTCAACAAGGCCTGGGGCCAGGCCTGCTCGGGCAAGAACCTGTCCTACAACCCGACCGGCTCCGGCGCCGGACGTGAGCAGTTCATCGCCAAGCAGGTCGACTTCGCCGGCTCCGACTCGGCCCTCTCCGGCGATCAGATCAAGGCCGCCGCCGACCGCTGCGGTGGCAACCCGGCCTGGAACCTGCCGGTCGTGTTCGGCCCGGTCGCCATGGCCTACAACCTCGAGGGCGTCGACAAGCTCGTCGTCAACGGCGATCTGCTGGCCAAGATCTTCCAGGGCCAGATCACCAAGTGGAACGACCCGGCCATCGCCGCGCTCAACGAGGGCGTCAACCTGCCCGACACTGACGTCAAACCGATCTACCGGTCGGACTCCTCGGGCACCACCGACAACTTCCAGAAGTACCTGGCCGCCGCGGCCCCCCAGGCCTGGACCAAGGGTGACGGCAGCGAGTTCAACGGCGGCGCGGGCGAGGGCGCCCAGAAGTCCTCCGGCGTGGTGCAGGCCGTGCAGGCCACCCCGGGCGCCATCGGCTACGTCGAGAAGGGCTTCGCCGAGCAGGCTCAGCTTCCGTTCGCGCAGATCGACAGCGGCGCCGGCGCGGTCGAGCTGACCGACGACACCGCGGCCAAGGCCATCGACGCCGCCAAGTTCGCCGCCGAGGGCAACGACCTGGCTCTCGACCTGAACTCGCTGTACGGCACCAAGGAGGCCGGCGCCTACCCGCTGGTCCTGGCCACCTACGAGATCGTGTGCTCGAAGGGTTACGACGCCGACACCGCGGCGGCGGTCAAGTCGTTCCTGACGGTCGCGGCCAACCAGGGTCAGGCCAACCTGTCGGCCGCCGGCTACGTGCCGCTGCCGGACGCGTTCAAGGAGCGCCTGGAGACCTCGATCGACGCAATCGCCTGAGTCCGCTGGCGTAGCCGTACCAACTTGGTGAGGATGGATTCCGGACCATATGACCGACAAGGTCCCCGACGGGATAACAGTGACTACACCTAATCCGTCCGACTCGGGTTCGGGTGAGGCGCTCGCCTCACCCTTCCCCGCGCCGGAACCCCTCTCCACCAACCCCTCCAAGGGAGCCAAGGCCCGCCCGGCGGACCGGATCTTCCACGGGCTCGCCGAGGGCTCGGGCATCCTGATCGTCACGCTGATCGCGGCGATCGGGGTGTTCCTGCTCTGGCGCGCCATCCCGGCGCTGGCCCGTAACGAGGAGAACTTCTTCCTCTACGGCGGCAACTGGGTCACCACCGACACGTCGGCGATGCACTTCGGCATCTTCGACCTGCTGCAGGTGACGGTGTTCGTCTCGGTGTTCGCGTTGCTGCTGGCCATGCCGGTGGCGCTGGGCATCGCGATCTTCCTCACGCAGTACTCGCCGCGGCGGCTGGCCGGCCCGCTGGCCTACATGGTCGACCTGCTGGCCGCGGTGCCGTCGATCGTCTACGGCGTGTGGGGCCTGTACGTGCTGGCCCCGGTGCTCAAGCCGCTCGCCGTGTGGCTCAACGAGAGCATGGGCTGGCTGTTCCTGTTCCAGACCGGCAACGCCTCGGTGGCGGGCGGCGGCACCATCTTCACCGCGGGCATCGTGCTCGCGGTGATGATCCTGCCGATCATCACCGCCGTCACCCGCGAGGTGTTCGTCCAGACCCCGCGCGGTCAGATCGAGGCGGCGCTGGCGCTCGGCGCCACCCGCTGGGAGGTCGTGCGCACCACGGTGCTGCCGTTCGGGATGTCCGGCTACATCAGCGGCGCCATGCTCGGCCTGGGCCGCGCGCTCGGTGAGACCATCGCGCTGCTGATCATCCTGCGCGGCACCCAGACCGCGTTCGGCTGGTCGCTGTTCGACGGCGGTTACACCTTCGCCAGCAAGATCGCCGCCACCGCAAGCGAATTCAACGACCAGTACAAGGCGGGCGCCTACATCGCGGCCGGCCTGGTGCTGTTCATCCTCACCTTCATCGTGAACTCGCTGGCCCGCGCCGCGGTCTCAGGGAAGGGACGCTCATGACGACCTCCACTCTCGAGCAGCCGGTCAAGGCCCCCGCGTTCCAGGGGGTGGGGCTGCGCCGCAAGGTGACCAACAACCTGGCCACTGTGCTGGTCAGCGTGTCAGTTCTGATCGCGCTGGTGCCTCTGCTGTGGGTGCTGTACTCGGTGATCACCAAGGGCATCGCCGCGCTCAGTTCGCCGACCTGGTTCACCAACTCCCAGGCCGGGATGACGGCGTTCGCCGCGGGCGGCGGCGTCTACCACGCGATCGTCGGCACCGTGCTGCAGGGCGTGGTGTGCTCGTTGATCTCGATCCCGATCGGCGTGATGGTCGCGGTCTACCTCGTCGAGTACGGCGGTGGCACCCGGTTGGGCAAGCTCACCACGTTCATGGTCGACATCCTCACCGGTGTGCCCTCGATCGTGGCAGCGCTGTTCATCTACGCGCTCTGGGTCGCCACGCTCGGCTTCGAACGGTCCGGTTTCGCGGTGTCGCTGTCGTTGGTGCTGTTGATGATTCCGGTGATCGTGCGCGCCACCGAGGAGATGCTGCGGATCGTGCCGATGGATCTGCGCGAGGCCAGCTACGCCCTCGGCGTGCCCAAGTGGAAGACCATCGTGCGGATCGTCATCCCGACCGCGTTGTCGGGCATCGTGACCGGCGTGATGCTGGCGCTGGCCAGGGTGATGGGCGAGACCGCCCCGCTGCTGATCCTGGTCGGCTACGCCCAGGCGATGAACTTCGACATGTTCGGCGGGTTCATGGGATCGCTGCCCGGCATGATGTACGACCAGATCTCGGCGGGTGCGGGCGCCAACCCGGTGCCCACCGACCGGCTCTGGGGCGCGGCGCTGACCCTGATCCTGCTGATCGCCCTGCTCAACGTGGGTGCCCGGTTGGTCGCGAAATTCTTTGCCCCCAAGAAGGTTTAGGAGCTACTGATGGCCAAGAGGCTCGATCTCAAAGACGTCAACATCTACTACGGGTCGTTTCACGCCGTCGCCGAGGTCGCGCTGTCGGTGCAGCCGCGCAGCGTGACCGCGTTCATCGGCCCCTCGGGCTGCGGCAAGTCGACGGTGCTGCGCACCCTCAACCGGATGCACGAGGTCATCCCCGGCGCCCGGGTCGAGGGTTCGGTGCTGCTCGACGGCGAGGACATCTACGGTGCGGGGGTGGACCCGGTCGGGGTGCGTAAGACCATCGGCATGGTGTTCCAGCGTCCGAACCCGTTCCCCACCATGTCGATTCGCGACAATGTGGTGGCGGGGCTGAAGCTGCAGGGTGTCCGCAACAAGAAGACCCTCGACGAGGTGGCCGAGCGGTCCCTCAAGGGGGCCAACCTGTGGAATGAGGTCAAGGACCGGCTCGACAAGCCCGGCGGCGGGTTGTCCGGCGGTCAGCAGCAGCGGCTGTGCATCGCCCGTGCTATCGCGGTGCAGCCCGATGTGCTGTTGATGGACGAGCCGTGCTCGGCGCTCGACCCGATCTCGACCCTGGCGATCGAGGATCTGATCTCCACGCTGAAGCTGGACTACACGATCGTCATCGTCACCCACAACATGCAGCAGGCCGCCCGGGTCAGCGATCAGACCGCGTTCTTCAACCTCGAGGCCACCGGTAAGCCCGGCAAGCTGATCGAGATCGACGACACAGAGAAGATCTTCTCCAACCCGAACCAGAAGGCCACCGAGGACTACATCTCCGGCCGCTTCGGCTGACACTTTTCTGCCCACTTTCTCGCGCGAGCAGACGCGAAGGTACCCTGGAATGCGCTTTCCGGGGTACCGCCGCGTCTGCTCGCGGGGGAACGGGCGCGGAAAAATCAGGGGGTCAGCACCACCCGGGTCCCCGACGGCTCGGTCGCCGTCCACACCCGTTCGACCTCGGACAGCGGCCGGGGCTGGGTGCGCAGGGTGAGCTCACCCGAGGCGACCATGGCGAACAGCCGGGGCAGGGCCTCGCCGCGGGCCTGCCCGAACACCTCAGGCGGGACGCTGCCGATGCCGACCCCGCAGAGGCTGATCCCGGTGCTTCGCAACACCCCGGCGTCCAGCGGCAGCGTCGGGCCCGCCATCGAGCCGATCTGCACGAACCGGGTGGCGTGATAGTGCGCCGCGGGGTGCCCGGCGGCCAGCCCGCCGAGCACCTGCGCGGCCGGCTCGCCCCACAGATAATCCAGGATCGCGTCGAACGGCCGGTCGGCGTGGAGTTGACGCACCCGGGCGCTCAGATCCTGTTCGCCCAGCGCGATCGCCTCGTCGGCGCCGACCGTCCGCAGCCAGTCCAGACGTCCGGTGTCGCGCCCGGCGACCACCACCCGGCCCGCGCCGAACAGCGACCCCGCGAGTTGGGCGGCCATCGAACCGGTCACCCCGGTCGCGCCGAGTATCAGCACGTGATCGCCGGGCTTGACCGCGGCGGCATGCGATAGGGCCAGCCACGCCGACAGGCCCGGGTTGGGCACCGCGGCCGCGGTCACCGAGTCCACGCCGTCGGGGATCTCGACGGCGCCGCGGGGGTCGACCAGTGTGCGCTGCGCCATCATTCCGTGGGGTGCCAGCGCTCCGGTGTACACCCGGCGGCCGTCGGCGAGCCGGGCCACACCGTCGACGCCGGGGATGGCGGGTAGCTCAATCTCTTTGCTGGCGTAGTGCTTTCCCGACATCAGGCCGCGGCTGATATTGGTCAGGGCCGATGCCTCGACCGTGGCCACCTCGGCTCCGTCGCGGGGTTGGGGCTCATCGACGTCGGTGTAGGCCGGGGACTTGCCCCATTCGCTGACGATCGCGGCTTTCATGACGACTCCCTTTGGTTTCTACGGAAAACGTTTCTAGAGAAACCATATATTCGTCGGCCGCGCATGGCAATATTGTTTCCATGAAAACCAAGCCCGAGCTGATCGAGGGCATCACCGGCTTGCTCGGGGCGGTCGGCGACAAGTTCGACGGGGATCAGGACGCCGACGCCGAGCGTGACTTCATGGCCGATCGGGTTCCGGCCCGGTTGGCCGCCTCGGCCAGGGCGTTGCCGACGCTGTCGATGCACCTGCTGGCGGCGATCGCCGACGGACCGGTCAGCGTGGTCGGTCTGGCCGCCCGGTCCGGACAACTCAAGGGCACGGTCTCCAAACACGTCCAGCGGCTGGTGCAGGCCGGCCTGGTGCGACGCGCCCCGATACCCGGCAACCGCAAGGAGATCGAACTGACACTCACCGTCGACGGCGAACTCGTCGCCGACGTGCACCGGCGTCTACACGAGGAGATGAACGCCGGTTTTCACGATTTCCTCATGCGCTACAGCACCGCCGACCTGCAGGTGCTGACCCGGATGCTGACCGACCTGGCCCGGGCCAGGAAGGTGGGCGTGCGGCTCGTGGTGTCGGACTGAGGCGACCTCACTGCTGGGTGGTGACCGCCTCGCCGTCCGGGTAGACACCGGTGACCTGGAAGATGACCCGGCGGGCCACCTCGACGGCGTGGTCGGCGAAGCGCTCGTAGTACCGGCTGAGCAGGGTCACGTCGACCGCGGCGGTCACGCCGTACTTCCACTCCCGGTCCATCAGGACGGTGAAGAGGTGGCGATGCAGATCGTCCATCGCATCGTCCTCCTCGCGGATCCTGGCGGCCTTGTCCGGGTCCCGGGTGATCAGCACCTCGCGGGCGGCATGCCCCAATTCCACTGCGACCCGGCCCATTTCGGCGAAGTAGCCGTTGACCTCCTCGGGCAGCGCATGCTGCGGGTGGCGGCGACGCGCGATCTTGGCCACGTGCAGCGCCAGCGCACCCATCCGGTCGACGTCCGCCACGATCTGGATCGACCCCACCACCGAGCGCAGATCGCCCGCCACCGGGGCCTGCAGCGCCAGCAACACGAACGCGGCCTCCTCGGCCTGTGCGCTCAGGGTGGTCATCTGCTCGTGGTCGGTGATGACCTGTTCGGCGAGCACCAGATCGGCCTGTAGCAAAGCCTGGGTGGCACGCTCCATGGCGGTACCCGCCAACTCGCACATTCCGCCGAGCCGGTCCGTCAAGGACTCCAATTGTTCGTGGTACTGGGTACGCATGCACCAAGATTAAGCGGTCAGGAGCCGGATAGTCACGATGCCGTCGGTGAACGGACGGTGAATGCCGTCAACGGGACTATTCGCAGGTCGTGTCGGCCGCGTTGGTCACCGACAGGTCGTCGGGCAGATGGGTCGGCGTGCTGCTCGTGCCGCGCACCAGATGCACCTGGACGGCCGATCCGCTTGGCCTCGGCGCGTTGACCGCGTCGAAATTGCTGCCGAGCACCACCTGCACCACGTCGCCCATCCCGGCCACCCGTTCGATGTTCGCATCGGCGAACGAGGACGCCACCGTGGCGGCCGCCTCCTCGTTGCCGGGGGAGAAGAACACCGTGGTGGCGGGCAGCGGGCCGGGATAGTCGTCGGGGGTGTTGACGTTGAAGCCGTGCTGCTGCAGCTCGGTGGCCGCGGTCGCCGCGAGCCCGCTCTCGCCCGTCGAGTTCGACACCTGAACGGTGACCTGCTGTGGTTCGGTGGTGACGGCGTCGACGACCTCACCGGGGTCCGGCGCGGGCGCCGCCGGAGCCTCGGTGGTCGGCTGCGGGGCCCCGGCCGCCCGGGCCGATGCGGTGGCCGACTCCGGCGTGCCCGGGACCGGGGTGTTGTCCGGGTTCTTCTCGCCGGGCAGCGGGTCGTCGTTGATGATTGCATCGAACAACGAGCGGACATCATCAGTGCGGGGCTGCTCGTTGCCGTAGTCGTCGGCATAGCCGGTGGTCGGCACCGTCACGAAAGAGATCCGGCCGGCGTTGACGCCCTGCACCGATTGGCCCAGGTCGACGAGGTCCCTGGTCCTGATGTTGTCGACGTAACTGTCGCTGATGAACATGTTGACGACGTTGTTGAGCTTGCGCAGCGAGAAGAACGTGTCGCGCGAGATCAGGGTCCGCAGCAGTGAGGACAGGAACAACTGCTGGCGTTTGATGCGGCCGTAGTCCCCGTTGTATTCGGTGGTGACCTGACGGGCCCGCACATAGTTCAGCGCGGTGTGCCCGTCGATGGTCTGCCTGCCCGCGTTGGCCAGCACGGTGCCGAGCTCGTAATCCTCCAACGGGGTCGTGCTGCACACCTCGATGCCGCCGAGCGCGTCGACCATTTTCGAGAAACCGGCGAAGTCGACGGCCATGAACCGGTTGATGGACAGCCCGGACATCTTCTGGATGACCTTCACCAGACACTTGGGCCCGCCGAACGCGAACGCCGAATTCAGCTTGGTCTCGGTGTAGATCTGGTCGGGGCCGTAGGTTCCGGACTCCTCGTCGTAGAGCGGACCGTAGGTGGAGGTCTCGGGATTCCACGGTTCGCATTCGATCGGGCTGATCGCCAGGTCGCGCGGGAACGACACGGCCACCACCCGCTTCCGGTCGGCCGGGATGTTGACCAGCATGATGGTGTCGGAGCGGGCACCGCCGGCGTCCTCGGTGTCGCCGGCGCCCATGCCCGCGTTCTCACCGAAGCGGCTGTCTACGCCGACGATCAGAAAGTTTTCATCGCCGAACTGGGAGTTCGGGTCGAGGATGTCGCGCGAGTTCGGGTCGAGCGCGGCGACCTTGTTGAGCAGGTTGTTCTTCGAGCTCTGCCACTGCCATGCCGAACCGGTCAGAACCAGCGCCAGGACGGCGATCACGGCCGCGGCGACGCGGCCGGCCAGCATCGCCCGGCGGTGGGTCGGAAGGTCCGGTTCGTCGGGCTCGTCTCCATCGTCGGGCGGCGGGGCCGAGCGCGCGTGCGGCGGACGGCGGCGGACCCGCCACGGTGGGCGCGGTTCGGACCCGACCGCCGGAATGATCTCGGTTTCCGGTTCCCGGTCGAGCGCGGCCGGTTCGGGCGCAGGCACGACGTCGAGCACCCCGGTCGGATAGTCCTCGGCCTCGTATCCGTCGGGATACGGCTCGGCGGCATAGGCATCCGGATACTGCTCGTCGGGATACGCATCGGGCTGCTCGTCGGTGGGGTCGAACCGCACCGGTTCGAGGATCTCGGTCCGCTCGACCGCGCCCTCCGGCGCACGCACCGGCTCCGGTGCGGCCGGTGCCCGAGATTCCGGTTCGGGCCGGGGTTCGGGTTCCGGCCGGGGCTCGGGTTCGGGTTCAGGTTCGGGCTGGGGCTCGGGTTCGGGGTCCAACCGGTGTTTGGAGCGGTGGCGCCGCGACCCCGATCCGGTCCCGGAGACCTTGGCGATCAGGTCGGCGACAGTGACCCCGTCGGCGTGGTTGCCGCTCGGCTCGTCGGGGGTCGATTCATCGGGTGCCGGGGAAAGTTCGCGATCGTCCTTGCGCTCCCACGGCGCGGCGCCTGGCAAAGGTTGCGTGGATCGGGTAATCCATTGATTGTCGGGGCCGTCCTCGGGGGCGCGGCGGCGCCGACGGCCAGGAGTGGCGCTATCGCCGTCACTCATGTCCTACCGGCCTCCGACTCTGTGGGTAGTGCGCGTCGGTGCGCGTTGGCTCTGTACTGCGCCGCCAGCAGCTGACCCCTAAGTCTTCTAGCAGCTTTGTGCCCGGCCGCGCTACTCCAACGTCGAAAAAACGTCGCCTACAGCGATCCGCGGCAAGATCCTCATCGTACTGAGACATCCTGAGAGACATCCAGCCCGGATGGGTGACAGCGTTGTCTCGATGTCGTCTCGGCTCAGCCTCCGGAATGCATGACGTCGGCACCCGCGGGGACCGCGCAGTCGTCGGGATCGTCGAGCCAGCCCTCCGGCAGCGATACCGATGCCGCCGAGCCCTGGCGTCCGCGCGGGCCGGTGGCGGCCTCAGGAAACGCGGTGTCGCCGTCCAGCCGGCGCAGCAGCTCGTCGAGTTCGGTGCGGGTTTTCACCAGCGCCAGGCCGCGGCGCAGATCGGCCCCGGCCGGGAAGCCGTGCAGGTACCAGGCGACGTGCTTGCGGATGTCGCGCATGGCCTTGTCCTCGCCGAAGTGCGCGCTGAGCAGCTCGCCGTGACGGCGCACGATGTCGGCCACCTCGCCAAGGGTCGGCGGGGTGGGCGCCCGGCGGCCGGTGAACGCGGCCGACAATTCGGCGAACAGCCAGGGCCTGCCCAGGCAGCCGCGGCCGATCACCACACCGTCGCAGCCGGTCGCGGCCATCATCGCCAGCGCGTCGTCGGCCTCGAAGATATCGCCGTTGCCGAGCACCGGAATGCCGGTGACGTGCGCCTTGAGCGCGGCGATCTGGTCCCAGTCGGCCGTGCCGGAATAGCGTTGCGCCGCGGTGCGGGCGTGCAGCGCGACGGCCGCCGCCCCTTCCTCGGCGGCGATCCGCCCGGCGTCCAGATGCGTGTGGTGGGCGTCGTCGATGCCGATCCGGAACTTCACCGTCACCGGAATGTCGGTGCCCGCGACGCCACGTACCGCCGCCGCCACGATCTGGCCGAACAGCCGGCGTTTGTAGGGCAGCGCCGAGCCGCCGCCACGCTTGGTGACCTTGGGCACCGGGCAGCCGAAGTTCATGTCGAGGTGATCGGCCATGCCCTCGTCGGCGATCATCCGGGCCGCGCGGAACGTGGTTTCCGGGTCGACGGTGTAGAGCTGCAGCGAGCGCGGTGTCTCGTCGGGGGCGAACGTCGTCATGTGCATGGTCACCGGGTGGCGCTCGACCAGGGCCCGCGCGGTGACCATCTCGCACACGTACAGCCCGCTCACGGTTCCGGCCCTGGCGATCTCGAGTTCGCGGCACAGGGTGCGGAACGCGACGTTGGTGACCCCGGCCATCGGGGCCAGCACGACCGGGCTCGGCAACGCGAACGGCCCGATCCGCAAGGGGGATCGGGCCGACGCTGCGACTGCCGGGGGCGGGGCGGTCAGCGTCATGCAGTCGACGATGTCGTGACCAACAGGTTCTTCATGGCCTTCTTCTCGGCCACCTTGCGCTCACGTTCCTGGCGGCGTTCCTTGGCCACCTCGAACTTCTCGCAGGCGTCCTCGAGTTCGCCAACCAGCCGGCCGAGGTCGTCGCGCAGCCGCGCGCCCTCACCGGTGAAGTCGTCGCGTTCGAAGATGCGCCACTTCTTGAGCACCGGCATCACCACGTCGTCGAGGTGGATCCGCGGATCGTAGACGCCGCCGACGGCGATGACGACGGCCTTGCGGCGGAAGTCGGGCACGGTGTATCCGGGCATCTTGAAGTTGTCGAGCACCCGGTGCAGCGACTTCATCGCCTGGTTCGGGCAGATGTCCAGCCCCGCGGCCGACACGTCGCGGTAGAAGATCATGTGCAGGTTCTCGTCACCGGAGATGCGCTGCAACAGCTGGTCGGCGATCGGCTCGTCGCAGGCCTTGCCGGTGTTGCGGTGCGAGACCCGGGTGGCGAGCTCCTGGAATGTCACGTAGATGACCGAATCGAACAGGCTCTCGGCGAACAGGTCGCCCTGCTGGTTCTGGCCGGGGGAGAAGCCGCGGGTCACCTGCTCGACGCGCAGTTCCTCGAGCTCCACCGGGTCGATGGCCCGGGTGACGAC
>NZ_JBSFPX010000157.1:0-18528 GCF_053588415.1 Mycobacterium sp. NPDC003449 | reverse complement strand
GGGGTGCGGCAACTCGATGAGCTGCTGCCGCTGGTCGACGGCGGGGCGGCGACCCCGCGGGAGAGTCGGATCCGGTTGTCGTTGCTGGACGCGGGTTTCCCGCGTCCGGAGACCCGGGTGCCCGTGATCGATCGCGAACAGCTGGTCGACACGCTGGAATTGGGCTGGCCGGAATTCAAGGTCGCGCTCACGACATCGGTCGTCGATTCCGTGCGCACCCTGGAAGACCTGGGTTGGCTGGTGCTGCACATCGGTGCCGACGACCGTCCCACGCAATGGCTGGCCAGGACCGAAGCCGCCCTGCTGGGCCGTGGTTGCCGCTTGCCGACGATGGACCTGCACCGGTTCTACCGCACTCTCGCGGCGTGAGGCCGGTCCTGGGCGAAATTGCCTGTGGGGCAGCGATTCTACGACACACGTGGGTCGCGTGGGTGAGCCGTCTGGGTCCAAATTTGATGCAGTAGAAGCATCGATCGATGCCAAATCTGGCTTGGACAGCGTTTTGCATCGAGTGCCAATGTGATGTGGCCAGTGCCACACACGGCCTGCTGGTGAGTCTGAGATCACCCAGGAGCAGGATGACATCGACCGACCGTGAGCCCGGCGAGCGGGCGCGCGTCGTCGGCTATGCCTACCCGTGGGACGTGATCGGCGACCCCGGATTCGTCGACCGCGCCCGGGCACTCGGAATCTCGCGGATCGCGCTCGCCGCCGCCTACCACACCACCAGGGCCGCGACACCGCTGCACCCGCGGACCCGGGTGGTCACCGCCCGCACCGCCGCGCTGTACCGTCCGCTGCGGGCCACCGCCTGGGCGGGCCGACGACTGGTGCCCGCGGCCGCGGATTGGGTCGGCGACGACGACCCGTTCGGCCACGCGGCCACCGTCCTGGCCGCCGCCGGGATCGAGGTCGCGGCGTGGATCGTCCTGACCCACTCCACCCGGCTCGGTGAGGCGAATCCCGATCTGGCCGTGGTGAATTGCTTCGGCGAGGCGTATCCCTACGCGCTCTGCCCGCAATCGCCGCAGGTACGTGAGTACGCCGCCACGCTGGCCGCCGAAGCGGTGCATGGCGTGCCCTGCTCGTCGGTGGTTCTCGAGGCCTGTGGCCAGCTCGGGATCGTGCACGGCGGCCATCACGAGAAAACCGAAGGGGCCTATGACGCAGACACTCAGCGGCTGCTGTCGATCTGCTGTTGCCTCACCTGCCGAGAGGCTTGGCGCACCGACGGATTGGACCCGGACGACGTTGTCGAGAGCCTGCGCGCCGCAGCGCCGGACCGCGCGGTGCTGGACACGATTCTGGCGATCCGGCACGCGGCCACGGACATGCTGCGGCGCGAGGTGATCGACGCGTTACAGACGACGGCACCGCTCGAGATCGCCTTGCATGCCCAGCCCGACCCGTGGGCGACCGGAGCGTTGCCCGGCCTGACGCCGACGGCGGCCGACGATGTCGATGTGGTCGTGTCGCAGTGCTGGGCGACCGGCGAGAACTCGACGCAGACGGTCCGCGATCTGGTGAAATCCCTTGTCGGGCGGGCTTTGCCGGCCGCCTACGTCACCGTGCTGCCGCCGACGACCGAGGATTCCTTCGGTCCGCACGTGACGGCACTCCTGGACGCCGGAGCGCGCGAGTTGCATCTCTATCACCTGGGACTCGCCGGCCCGGATCGCCGGCACCTACTCGCCGACGCGACCCGGGAGCGCAGCCGACGATGACAATCCTGAAACGCATTTGGCGCGGGCTGGACATCGCGTTCGAGGTACTGGTCCTGCTTTGCCTCGTCGCGGTGCTCTTCGTGGTCCTCTGGCAGATATTCGCCAGGCAGGTACTGGGCAGCACGCCCGGCTGGAGTGAGGAGACCGCGCGGATCCTCATGGTGTGGATCGGGTTTCTGATGGCCGCCATCGGCTTCCGCGAGGGTGCGCACATCGCGCTCACCTTCGTCGTCGACCGGTTCCCGCCGGGGCTGCGGCGGCCCGTGGAGTGGCTCAGCCCGCTGCTGGCCCTGTTGTTCGGGCTCTACCTCATCTACCAGGGCATCGAGTTCGCCGCCGCTACCCGGTTCGCCACGCTGCCCGGAACCGGGCTCCCGCGCAGCGTCCTCTACGTGGTGTTGCCGGTCGCCGGGTTCATGATCTGCCTCTACACCGTGCTGCAGATCTTCGGCGTGAGCACCCAGCGCTATCTCGAGACACCAACCGACGACGCCCACATCGACTGAGCTGGAGTTCGCGTGTCCATCGACCCCATCGCCGTGACAATCCTCCTCGGCGGCTTCGCCGTACTCATCCTGCTGCGCATCCCGATTGCGTTGGCGCTGGCGCTGGCGGCCGTCTTCGAGGCCTTCTATCTCGGCCTTCCGCTGCCGATCGTGGGACAGCGGATGGTCGCCGGGCTCGACATCTTCGCGCTGCTCGCGATCCCGTTCTTCATCCTCGGCGGCGAGATCATGGGCGCGGGCGGAATTTCGCGGCGGCTGATCGCCTTCGCAAGCCTGTTCGTCGGCTGGCTCCGCGGTGGCCTGGCGATGATCAACATCGGTTCCAGCACCTTCTTCGGCGCGCTGTCGGGTTCGTCGGTGGCCGACGTCTCGGCGATCGGGTCGGCGACGATCCCGATGATGAAGCAGAAGGGCTACGACGCCGACTATGCGGTCTGCGTGACCATCACCGGCGCCGCCCAGGCCGTGATGATCCCACCCAGCCACAACCTGGTCATCTACTCGATGGCCGCGGGCGGTGTGTCGGTCGGTGCCCTCTTCGTCGCCGGTATCGTCCCAGGCCTGCTGATCGGATTGTCGCTCCTGGTGTTGGCCTACATCCTCGCCGTCCGCCGCGGCTACCCCAAGGAGACGCTCGTCCCGATCAGCGAGGTCCCGCGCATCGTGTGGGAAGGCCTGCTGAGCCTGCTGATGCCGGTGATCATCCTCGGCGGCATCCTCACCGGCATTTTCACGGCGACGGAGTCCGCGGCCATCGGCTGCGTCTACGCCTTCTTCTTGACGTTTTTCGTGTACCGCGACATCCCGCTCTCGGGCATCATCCCGATCCTGCAGCGCACCGCACGAACGCTCGGGATCGTGCTGTTCATCATCGCCGCGGCCGGGTCGTTCGGTTACTTCCTGGCGTTCCTCCAGGTCCCCGAGGCGGTCACCGAAGGGCTGCTCGGCGTCTCCGACAACAAGATCGTCATCCTGCTGCTGATCAACGTCCTGCTGCTCGCGCTCGGCGCGGTGATGGACATGGCCCCCCTGATCCTGATCATGACGCCGATCCTGTTGCCGGTGGCCACCAACCTCGGGATGGACCCGGTCCAGTTCGGCATCATGCTGCTGCTCAACCTCGCCATCGGCCTCATCACGCCCCCGGTCGGCAACGTCCTGTTCGTCGGGGCCGCGATCGGCCAGGTCTCGATCGAGAAAGTGTCGCGGGCGCTGCCGATCTTCCTGGTGCCGCTGCTTCTGGTGCTCCTGCTCATCACATTCCTGCCGAATTTATCGTTGGCTCTGCCCGACCTACTGGGCCTCTAGAAAGTAGGAATCATGCGGAACGAGATCATGCGCCCCACGCCCGTGAGTCGCCGCACCCTGCTCAAGGCCGGGGCCGCCGGTGCCGCGGCGCTGGCCGCATTCCCTCTCGCCGCCTGCGGAGCGAGCGATACGGGAACTGGGCACCGCTTCCGACTGGCCGAGACCCACCCCGAGGACTACCCGACCACGCTCGGCGACAAGCGGTTCGCCGATCTGGTTCGGGAGCGCAGCGGTGGTCGGATCGATATCCAGGTCTATGCGGGCGGGCGGCTGGGTGAGGAGTCCGACATCATCGAGCAGGTCCAGTTGGGCGTGATCGAGATGACCCGGGTGAGCTCCGCGCCGATGGCCGAGTTCGCCAGTGCCATGGGACTGTTCGGCCTGCCCTTCATCTTCGACGACGCCGACCACATGTGGCGGTTCCTCGACGCCGAGGACGGCGGGCGTAAGCTGCTCGGCGAGTTGGAATTCTCCGGGTTCAAGGGGCTCTGCTATTTCGATCCGGGCGCGCGAAGCTTCTACACGACGGACAAAGTGATCAAGACGCCCGAGGATGTGCACGGGTTGAAGTTCCGCGTGCAGCAGACCGAGGTGATCATGGATTTCATCGAGGCACTCGGTGGCTCCCCGACGCCGATGAACTACGGCGAGGTCTACAGCTCGCTGCAGAGCGGCCTCCTCGACGGGGCCGAGAACAACCCGCCGAGCTATTACTCGGCGTCGCATTACGAAGTCGCTCCGAACTTCACCCTCGACGAGCACATGCGGGTGGCCGAGATTCTGATCGTCAACAGGAGCGTGTGGGAGGATCTGCCCACAGAGGACCAGGACCTGTTGCAGCAGGCGGCCGCCGACGCCGTGCCGTTCCAGCGGCAGAAGTGGGACGCACAGGTCGGCACCGACATGCAGAAGCTGCGCGACGCCGGGGTGACGATCACCGAGATCGGCGACATCACCCCGTGGCGCGCGGCGACACAGTCGGTCATCGACAAATACGGCGAGCAGTACGCCGAATACCTGGACCGGATCGGTGAGCTGCGCCAGTCGAATCGGCCTTGAGGCACACGGGAAGGATCGCGATGACCCAGACAGTTCTGATCACCGGTGCCAGCGGCGGCCTGGGGCGGCTGATGCGCCCCCGGTTGGCGCGCCCAGGACGGGTGCTGCGACTGCTCGACCTGGTCGCGCCCGATGCGGGCGAGGACACCGAGGTGCTCCAGGGGTCGGTGACCGACGAGCAGGCGATGCGTGATGCCTGCGCGGGCGTCGATGCGGTGATCCACCTCGGCGGCATCAGCGTCGAGGCGCCGTGGCAGGACATCCTCAGCAACAACATCGATGGAACCCGGGTGTTGCTGGAGGCCGCGCGCGACGCCGGCGTCCCACGCGTCGTACTCGCCTCGAGCAACCACGCCGTGGGCTTCTATGACCGCGACGAGGCGGGCCGGGACGGCCTTGCCGCCGACGTGCAACCCCGCCCCGACACGTACTACGGGGTCAGCAAGGTGGCGCTGGAAGCCCTGGGCAGTCTGTTCCACTCCCGCTATGGGATGGATGTGACCTGCCTGCGCATCGGCTCATGCTTCGAGAAGCCGTGGGATGAGCGGTCGCTGTGGACCTGGATGTCGCCCGACGACGGGGCACGGCTGTTCGAGGCGTGTCTTGCCACCCGTGAGCCAGGGTTCCGCATCGTATGGGGCATCTCCCGCAACGCCCGGCGGTGGTGGTCGTTGGCGGCCGGTGAGCAGATCGGCTACCACCCCCAGGACGATTCCGAGGTGTTCGCCCCGGAGATTCTCGCCGCGGTCGACGAGTCCGTCGCGCCCGAGCGGTTTGTCGGCGGCAAGTTCTTGGTCGCCCCGCTCGGCGAGCATCAGCGCTAAACCCGGCGCGGGGCGGCCAGCCGTTCGGTGCGCAGCCGGTCCACCTCGGGCAGCTGCAACGGCGGCAGGTCGCCGACCACCTGGCGCAGCAGGTGATCGGCCAGTTCCGGATTGCGGGCCAGGCACGGGCCGTGCAGATAGGTCGCGACGACGCTGCCCTGCACCGCGCCGTCGTAACCGTCACCGGCCCGGTTGCCCGCCCCCTTGGTCACCTTGCCCAGCGGGCGCGCGTCGGCGCCAAGAATCGTTCCGCCCCGGTGGTTTTCGAATCCGGTCAGCGGCTGGGTCAGGCCGTCGAGCAACGGTGTCGAGGCCACCTCGCCGATGGTGCGGGCCTGCTGCGGTGAGGTCGTCACATCGAGCATCCCGACGCCGTCGACGCGCTCACCCGCCGAGGTCTCATACCAGTGCCCGAGCACCTGGATGGCCGCACAGATCGCCAGCACGGGCGCGCCGCGCTGCGCTGCCCGCTGCAGACCCGGATGGCGGATCAGGTGTTTGGTGGCCAGGCGCTGTGCGTAATCCTCGGCGCCGCCGAGGGTGTAGAGGTCCAGGCTGTCGGGCACCGGATCGGCCAGGGTGATCTCGACGATCTCGGCGTCGATACCCCGCAGCCGCAGTCGTTGCCGCAGCACCACCGCATTGCCGCCGTCGCCGTAGGTGCCCATCACATCGGGCAGCACCAGACCGATCCGGATCATGAGATTCGCCGATTCAGTTGCAGGAACGCGGTGTAGTTGGCGATCACCTCGACATGCCCGGGCGGGCAGGAGTCGATCGCGGCGACAGTGTCGTGCACCAGCGAGTGCTCGACACCGGCGTAGCCCAGCCGCACGGCCAGGTCGGTGCCACGCTCACCGGCGGCCACCACTACGGTGTCGTCGAAATGTTCGAACCGGACATCCCACAGCCAGGACAGGTCCTCGCCGTCGGGCACCTGCCCGTTGACCGCGATCACCACCCCTGCCCCGTGCTTGTCCACCATCGACAGCGCCTCCTGCCAACCGGCGGGGTTCTTGGCCAGCAGGATCCGCGCGGTGTGGGAACCGATGGGCACCGTGCGGTACCGGCCGGCCACTTCGTCGACGGTCGATACCGCGGCCACCGCGGCTTCGGGATCGGCCCCGAGCGCGACCGCGGCCGCGACGGCCTGGGCAGCGTTGCCGCGGTTCACCGCGCCCGGCAGCGCCAGGGTCATCGGCAGCACCAGCCCGTCGGGCCCGTGGAGGTTGTCCTCGTCGAACCACCACTGCGGGCTCGGCCGTTTGAACTCGCTGCCCGTCGAGTACCAGTCCCGCCCGTCGCGCACGATGATCTCGCCGGTCCGCGGGCAGCTCACCGAGTCGTTGGACCATCCGCCGCCCGCGGCCACCCACACCACATTGGGGCAGTCGTAGGCCGCCGAGGTCATCAGCACGTCATCACAGTTGGCGACGACGACGGCGCCGGGGTGGCGGGCCAGCCCGGCCCGCAGGGTGCGTTCGATGTGGTTGATCTCACCGACCCGGTCCAGCTGGTCACGCGACAGATTGAGCAGGACGATCACGGCCGGTTCGACGGCGTCGGACACGTGCGGGACGTGCATCTCGTCGACTTCCAACGCGGCCAGCCCGGCATCACGCGCACCCGCTAGTGCCGCCACCAGCCCGGCGTCCATATTGGCGCCCTCGGAATTGCTCGCCACCGGTCCGAGCGTGCCCAGCGCTGCCGCCGCCATCCTGGTGGTGGTGGATTTGCCGTTCGTACCGGTCACGACGACGTTGCGGCGGCCCTGGCCGAGCTGACGCAGGATCGAGCGGTCCAGCGTCATCGCCACCAGGCCGCCGATCATGGCGCCCGCTCCGCGCCCGGTGACCCGCGACGCCCAGCGTGCGGCCGATCCGGCCGCCAGCGCGGCACGCCCGCGCAGTGTCAGCATTCCGGCGATTTTAGGGGCACGACACGCTGCCGCGCCGCCCGAGGTTGTCGGGCATGCGTGCCATCCTGACGAATATGAGCAGCGCGTGGGGCAGGCCCGCAGCCGATCCGGGCGCGGGCTGGGCCGTCGTCGACGTGGAGACCAGCGGCTTCCGCCCGGGGCAGGCGCGGATCGTCAGTATTGCCGCGCTCGCCGTGGGTGACGACGGAAACGTCGAACGCAGCATCGCGACCCTGCTCAACCCGGGCGTGGACCCCGGCCCGACGCATGTGCACGGGCTGACCGCCGAGATGCTGGAGGGCAAGCCCACCTTCGGCGACATCGTCGAGGACCTGGTCGAGGTGCTGCGGGGACGCACTCTGGTCGCCCACAATGTGGCCTTCGACTACGGCTTCCTGGCCGCCGAGGCCGAGCTGGTCGGCGCGGAACTCCCGATCGACTCCGTGATGTGCACCGTCGAACTGGCCCGCAGGCTCGAGCTGGGCACCGAGAACCTGCGCTTGGAGACGCTGGCGGCGCACTGGGGCGTCCCTCAGCTCAGACCGCACGACGCCCTCGACGATGCGCAGGTGCTGGCCCAGATCCTCAAACCCACCCTGGCCAGGGCCAGGGACCGCAAGGTGTGGCTGCCGCTGCGCGAGATCGGCCGCACCTGCTGGCCCAACGGGCAGGTCACCCACGACGAGTTGCGGCCGTTGAAGATGCTGGCCTCGCGGCTGCCGTGCCCCTACCTCAACCCCGGACCGCACGTACCGGGCCGCCCGCTGGTGCAGGGCATGCGGGTGGCGCTGTCGGCCGAGATGACCCGCACCCATGAGGAGGTCATCGAACGGATCCTCGACGCCGGCCTGTCCTACGCCGATGCGGTCGATGCGGCGACCTCGCTGGTGATCTGCAACGAGCCTGCCCCCGAGCACGGCAAGGGATATCAGGCCATGGAGCAGGGTGTACCCCTGATGCCGGACGCCGAGTTCCTGAACAGCCTCGGCGGGGTAATCGGCGGCGCCGACATCGAGGAGTTCACCGACACCACGCTCGACGGAGACCAGTACGCGCTGTTCTAGTAGCGCTTTGTGGTGGCATAGCGAGTAGATGCCGGTCCAAATGGCCAGTGCGCGTTGGATTTCGCGCAGGGTGTGTGGGCGGGCAGGGTGGATAGCCACTAGTCGGGCAGGGCGCCGTCCCGGGCGCGGGAGATGTCACGCTCGGTCAGGGCCGGCCGGAAATTAGTGCATCGCCGTAGCCGGCAGCAGCGATGACCGGGGCCGGAGTACGTCTCCGCTCGATGAGCTCGTCGATCCTCTCCAGGGCCATACACTCAGCGCATCAGCGATGTTCACCAGTCGCTCAAACAGCAGGCCCCGCTATCCATGTTCGACGTCAATGAGCACATTGCGGGTCACGCCCGCGGACAACACCAGCGCTTCCTGCAGCGACAACGTTCTTCGACGTGGTCCCTTCCGAAAGAGACGTTCACCTGATCGTCTGGCTACGGCGTGCCGCCGTCGGGCTGCTGGCCTCGGGTCAGCGGCGTATTCGTCAATTGCTTTATAGCCGCAAGGGTCTGGTTAATCGTGGCCGGAAGGTCAGGGCCGCCGTGCTGGTCGAGCCACCGGGTCACCGCGATCCGCAACGCGGTCACTGCGATCTCGGCCGCTACCCGGGCGGTCAGGTCGTCGGTGCCGCGATCGCGGAAGCCCTGCTCGAAAGCCTGTGTCATCAGCGTGAATTTGCGCAGCTCGCGCTCCTGTAGAGCCGGTTCGGCGTCGACCGCGGCCCGTCGGCGTAACAGATCTTCAACGCTGCGGCTCTCGAAGATTTGGGCTGCGGCGGGGGCCAGGCGTTCGGTGATCAGTTCCATAGGGGTGAGTGACGGCGGGGCCTCAGCCATGAGGCCGGCCACCTGGCTGGGCACCAATTCCTCATGGGCGAACAACACTTCGCGCTTGTCGGCGAAGTACCTGAAGAATGTTCGGGTTGTGAGCCCCGCTCGCGCCGTGATCTGCGGCACAGTGGTCTTGTTGAAGCCCTGCTCGAGGAAGAGGTCAAGCGCAGCCTGTTCGAGCCGTTCCTGCGCACCCGGTTCCCATCGACTCATAGCGGCAGATTCTAGTGATGACACGTCGTGTCAAGCTATGCCATAATCATGACATGACGTGTCATCACTTGAGGGGCGAACATGACGGGTGAGATCTGGGTGCTGGGCGCGACCGGACGGATCGGCCGGGAGGCGGTGGAGCTCTTGCGGCGAGCGGGCGCCGAAGTGGTGGTGGCCGGCCGCAATCGGGAGCGGCTGGCCGAGGTGAGTCCAGATGGCCGGGCGGTTACCGGCTCCTTTGAGGAGATCTGCGCGCAGCTGTCCGCGGAGGCGCCGTCCGTCGTGATCAACACGGTCGGGCCGTTTGCGATCACGGCGGCGCGGGTCATGCGGGCGTGCCCGCCAGGCACGCACTACGTCGATGTCTCCAACGAACTGGGAGCGTTCGAGCAGCTCCACGGCATGGATGACGAGGCGGCGGCAGCTGGCCGCACGGTGGTTTTCGGGGCAGGCTTCGGCGTGATCGCGACCGAAAGTATCCTGCTGCATCTGCTGGCGGACGAGGACAAGCCCTCGCGAGTACGCGTCGATGCCATCGCGTCGGTGGCGACCGAACCCGGCATCCTCGGTGAAGCGCTGGCCGGCATCATCGTGCAGGGGTTGCTTGATGGTGGACGCGAGGTGCGCCACGGTCAGCTGGTACGCAGTCGAGTCGGCGGCAGCTCCGAACGCTTTACCACCCCCGACGGCGACGTGGTCACCACTGCTTCCACGAACAGCGGCGATCTGTTTGCCGCCTGGCAGGCTAGCGGCGCACCGACGGTAATCAGCGCTTCGGCGCTTGCCCCGGCCAACCCGGCCGTCCGGGCGGCTCTGCCAGCGGTCGGCGCGGTGCTGCGGTTGCCAGGCATGACCGGGCTCGCCACTCGGCAGCTCGCCCGCATCGCGACGACCACGGCCAAGGAGCGTCCGCGCCAATCGTCCTGGGGCCGCGCCCGGATCGAATGGCCGTCCGGTCGCGTGCGTGAGGGCTGGTTGCGCGCCGGCGACGGAATGGCATACACGGCCGCGGCGGTCACCGAGGTGGCCCAGCGACTTGCCAAGGGTGAGGCTCGCCCCGGTGCCTTCACCCCAGCCAGGCTGTTCGGCCCCGATCTGGCGCTCGCCGCGGGCGCCGAATTCCTGGTGACGGACTGAGAGAAAACCGAGCGTGCCATCACCCGATGGCACCCAATCAACCCCTTTGGAGGATTTTCGATGTGTAATGACGCCGCCCGCCCGAAGCGCCGGGACATCGAGTACAAGGTGCGAGACGTCACGGTGCGCGGATGGTTGCAAGTGCCGGACGGTCTAGGCCCGCATCCGGTGGTCATCCTCGCCCACGGTTTCGGTGGGCTGAAGGAGTGGACAATCCCCGAAATCGCCGACACCTTGGTCGGGGTCGGCATCGCGGCAATCGCTTTCGACTATCGCAACTTCGGTGACAGCGACGGGGGCCCACGCGAGGAGGTCGACCACTGCGGCCAGATTGACGACTTCCTGGGCGCGATCGCGTACGCGACCACCGTGCCCGAACTCGATCCCGCCCGGATCGGGCTATGGGGAACCAGTCTCGGTGGCCGCAATGTCCTCGCCGCCGCGGCGATCGACTCGCGAGTCAAGTGCGTCGTCGCCCAGGTTCCCGGCGTGTCGTTGAGCAGCAGGCTGTGGGTCGACATGATGCTGCCGGACAGCGACGTCGCGACGTTAGAAGCAGCGATCTACGAAGACCAGCGTGACCGCCTTCTCGGCAAGGAGCCGCGCTACGTGTCCATGGATGCGCCCCCGGACAGCGAGCCCGGGAGCTACCTGGTCACGCACGGCGAAGAAGAGAAGCGCAACTGGGGCAAGCGAATTTCGCTGCAATCCTTCGCGCCGACAGTCGTCGACGACCTCGCTTACTTGATTCCGAAAATCTCACCCAAGCCGCTTCTGATGATCCTCGCCGAACAGGAGCACCCGGGTCTGCTGGCCGGCCAGCGTTCCGCTTACGCGGCGGCAGGGGAGCCCAAGTCACTGCTGAAGGTCGACGGTCACCACTACTCGGTCTACACCGACTGGAAAGACGTGACGACCGCAGCCGCCAGGGACTGGTTCTTGGCGCATCTCACATCTTCAACAGATGATGGGGCACGACCCAACACGATCGACTAGCAAATGAAAACGGAGCAGTTCAGTGCTCCATCGGCGTTGACTTTCAGAAGATCATCAGCGGCCCAACGATGACGCCATTGCGAGTTGCCCAAGTGGCGTTGACCAATTTGCGCAAGCAGGCTCGCGTGGTCCTCGGTGCCACCAACCGTGCCGCGGATCTACTGATCAGGCACCTGAAACCCGATCGTGGGCGGGTCAGGATGGTCGGCTCGATACTCAGGGCGAGCGGGTAAGTCCCGTGGCGTGGTGGGGTTTCGAGTCCGAGGCCGGTGTGTCGTTACCGGTGACGGGGTGGGCCATCGCGTAGTGGTCAGTGAGTTACCGACCAAAGTGACTCAAGCAAAGGACACACCACGCGATGGCCCAGGATCATTCTGCCGTGCTTTCCCAGCTCGATGCGCTCAAGCCCACCTGTTCCGCACCACCCTGCGCGAAATCCAACGCGCACTGGCCATTTGGACCCGCACCCACACACTATGTCAGGCATCTCTGCCCAACCTAACAAAGTCCTACTAACCGAGCGCCTTGGCCTTCAACGTCTCTGAGTTGGCGGATGCACAGCTGTCTGCGCATCCGCCAATTAGCTACGCGCAGCGCGGTTCACCGCCGATACGACGGCCCGCAGCGATGCCGTCGTGATCGAGTTCGCGATCCCGACGCCCCACACCGTCCTGCCGCCGACCGAAGCCTCCACATAGGCCGCCGCCTGAGCCTCCTCGCCCGACGACATGGCGTGCTCGGAGTAGTCCAGCACGTTGACGTCGTAGCCGACGGCACCGAGGGCGTCGACGAACGCGGCCAGTGGGCCGTTGCCGGCACCGACGATCTCGCGCTCCTCACCGTCGATCTTGACGATCGCGGTGATGGTGTCGGTCCCGCCGTCGACCTCGGCGGCGGTCACCTTCTGCCGCATGCGTTCCAGCGGGGTGATGGGCGCCAGGTACTCCTCGGAGAAGGTGTCCCACATCTCCTTGGGCGAGACCTCGCCGCCCTCGCCGCCGGTGCCCTCCGCGATCGTCTGGATCACCTTGCTGAACTCGATCTGCAGACGCCGCGGCAGGACCAGGCCGCGGTCGGCCTTCATCAGGTAGGCGACACCACCCTTGCCGGACTGCGAGTTCACCCGGATGACGGCCTCGTACGTGCGGCCGACGTCCTTCGGGTCGATGGGCAGATAGGGAACCTGCCACAGGATGTCGTCGACATCGGAATCCTGTTCGTCGGCAGCGATCTTCATCGCATCCAGGCCCTTGTTGATGGCGTCCTGATGGCTGCCGGAGAACGCGGTGTAGACCAGATCGCCGCCGTAGGGGTGTCGTTCGTGGACCGGCAGCTGGTTGCAGTACTCGACCGTGCGCCGGATCTCGTCGATGTTGGAGAAGTCGATCTGCGGGTCGACGCCACGGCTGAACAGGTTCATGCCCAGCGTCACCAGGCACACGTTGCCGGTCCGCTCGCCGTTGCCGAACAGGCAGCCCTCGATCCGGTCCGCGCCGGCCGCGTAGCCCAGTTCGGCTGCGGCGACGGCGGTTCCGCGGTCATTGTGCGGATGCAGGGACAGGATGATCGAGTCGCGGGGGTGCAGGTGCCGGTGCATCCACTCGATGGAGTCGGCGTACACGTTCGGGGTGGCCATCTCGACGGTGGCGGGCAGGTTCACGATCAGCGGCACCTCGGGCGTCGGCCGAACGATGTCGGCGACCGCATTGCAGACGTCGACGGCGTACTCCAGTTCGGTTCCGGTGTAGGACTCCGGGGAGTACTCGAACCGCCACCGGGTGTCCGGGTACTTCTCGGCCTGCGCGACACACATCCGGGCCCCGTCGGTGGCGATCTTCTTGACCGCCTCACGATCCGCGCGGAAAACCACCTTGCGCTGCAGGATCGACGTCGAGTTGTAGAAATGCACGATGGCGCGCGGGGCGCCCTGGCAGGCCTCGAAGGTCCGCTCGATCAGCTCGGGACGGCACTGGGTCAGCACCTGGATGGTCACGTCATCGGGGATGGCGCCCTGCTCGATGATTTCGCGGACGAAGTCGTAGTCGGTCTGGGATGCCGAGGGGAAACCGACCTCGATCTCCTTGTAACCCATCCGGACCAGCAGATCGAACATGCGGCGCTTGCGGGCCGGGCTCATCGGGTCGATCAGGGCCTGGTTGCCGTCGCGCAGGTCCACCGCACACCACAACGGGGCGGTGTCGATGATCTTCTCGGGCCAGGTGCGGTCGGGCAGCCTGATCGGCTCGACTTCCGCGTCGAAGCTGCGGTACCGGTTGACCGGCATCGACGATCCGCGCTGGGTGTTCCAGACGGGCTGACCGGGATGCGGGGCACCGGCTGGGGTGCTGATGGTGCGTACCGAGTTGAACGCGTCGGCGGAGGTTTCTGGAGTGGTCATTTGGCTGCTCCGGGTCGATTAGTGGATTCAGACCGGCGCATCGCGAATACCCGCGACGGGAGGCCAGTCCGGATCAGACCCCGTCGCGGCGTCCGAGGAGGAGCACCCGCTGCACGCAGGCAACTGTACTCCGCCGTGCGGCGTGGCCAAAACTTGAGCGTCGGACGCTCAGGCTTCCAGTCTGGCCCGGACGGAATCCAGCCGTGACCGTAGTTCGGCCTCGTCGATGACACCGCGCACGAGCAGAGAATGCGCGAGCGACATCAGCTGATTCTCCGGGTACGGCAGGTCGGCGTAGACCGTCGAGGACAACTCATCCTCCTCGTCGCGCCGCTCCTTGAAGCCCAATGTCTGTGGGCCGCAATCGGAATGGTCGAGGGCGTCGCACATGCCGTCCAGGCTCGACTTCCACGGCGGGACCGGGTTCTGCACCCCGTATTTCGCGGCCATCCTCGGCCACACCTGATTGCGGACGACGATGCCGGCCAGCGCCGGGCTGGTCTGATCGGGCATCGGCTCAGCCCGCCGGATGCACGGCTGGTCGGGTGTCGACGATCACGTTGGTGGTGACGCCCGGTTTGGGCAGCGCGACCCCGATGAGGCAGTCCCGCGTGAGGATCTCGGCCAGCTGGTCCTCGTCCCAGCCGTCGGTGCCCTCCGGACGCATCGGCATCACCATGAAGCGGTGCTTCTGATTGGAGTCCTCGACGCGCACCTCGACGTCGTCGGGCAGGTACAGCCCGAACTCGGCGAGCACCTGCCGGGGCCAGCGGACCAGACGCCTGCGGTAGTTCGGGGTGCGGTACCACTCGGGTGAGTTACCCAGGATCGGCCGCGGGTAGCACGAGCACAGGGCGCACACGATGACGTGGTGCAGCGTCGGGGTGTCTTCGAGGATCTTGAAGGCGGTGAAGTCGCTGGGGGTGCCGAAACCCGTCGGCTCCATCCAGTCCACCCCGACGGCCTTGCTGGCCGCGAGCGCATCGGTGGCGGCGAGCTGTTTGAACTCCGGGTCCAGCCAGGCCCGCGCCACCAGACGGGCGGCCGGTGTCGGGCCGATCTGCTCTGCGAACTCGGTGAAACGGCGGTGCTCCTCGGCGGTGAAGATGCCCTTCTCGATGCAGAGTTCGCGCAGCGCGATCTCCAGCACCTCGAAATCGGTGATCTCGTCGACCATGGGCTTGACCGTGCGATCGTGATCGTGATCGTGATGATGATCGGTCATCGGGCGCTCTCCAACCAGCGTTCGGGAATCTCGGTCTGCAGGGTGTCGGTCGATGTTCCGGTGTAGCCGTGCCACAGCTCGGCCTGGTTGAACCGGACGATGTAGAACCACTCCGGCGCGGCGTCGGCGCGGCCCCAGGTCTCGTCCTCGGCGGCCGGGCTCTCGTAGGTGACCTCGGCGATCTCGCCGCGGGCGCCGCGCACGTACTCGGGTGTGCGGCTGTAGAGCAGGATCGGCAGGTCGCGGACCAGCACCGGGTCCCCGACCGCGAACCTCGGTTCGCCCGCGCGCCCGGCGTAGATCTGCGGATCGCCCTTGCCGACCGCGCGGACGTGGTGCTCGTTGCGTTCGACGCCGGCACCGTCACCCTCGGACTTTGGCTGCGCCTCAAGCTTTTTCCCGGCCAGGCCGCCCTCGTAGCGGCCCTTGACCTCGACCATCCGCTGGGTCAGTTCACCGAGGCTGATGTGGTGCTTTTCGACCAGGACGCGCGCCACGGCCCACAGCCAGCGTCCGTAGTAGGGCAGCCCCTGATAGATCGCGCGGCCCACGTCGACGTTGCCGATCCGACGGCGTTCCTCCGACAGCCAGATCCCGCGCCAGCCGAGCACCTCGCAGATGACGTAGGTCATGTGCTCCCAGTACTCATAATCCTTGTTCTCGTACTTCATCGGGGCGTCCGGCTCCCCGCCCACATCGTGGACGGTCTTCATGTACGCCAGGAACCGCTCGTGGTCGAGTAGGTCGGGTGGCGGCGCGTCCGGGATCTCGGGGAAGTGCGCTTTGAGGCGACCCACCAATTCCAATTTCGCTGCGCGATCGGCGGCTGAACTCATGCGGGGCTCCCTCGGAAATGCCGCAATGAAATGTCACGCGAACTGTAACCACACATGCGTCTTTGCGCAGCGCAATCGGCACTTTTACGCCTGAGAAAATGCTCGACCATTCTGTATTTCGTGTTCATCTGGACAACGCCGGGCCAATGCCGGGACGAAACGAAACTCAGACCTGCGAATCGGGGAAGGCGATGACCGACAGGAAACGAATGGGCAGTTCGACCAGATCCACCGGTCCGTGTGCGCCCTCGCCGTCAATCTGCAGTGAGTCGCCAGGCTGCAGCCGGTACACCGATCGGCTGTGGCTGTAGTCCATGACGCCTTCGAGCATGTATATGAATTCGGTGCCGGGATGCTGGAAGAGCGGATAGGTCTGGCTTTTCTCGGTGAGGGTGACGTGCAGGCATTCCAGGCGCTTGTGTTCGCCGCGCAGGGAGCTGAGCAGTTGGTATTCGTGGCCTTGTTTGGTGCCGTTGCGGACGATCTCCGGGCCGGTACCGGCTTTGACGAATGCCGCGGGTCGTTCGACGTCGGCGCCGCGGAACAGGCTCGTGACGGGCACGTCGAGGCCCTTGGCCAGCAGCGCCAACGTGGACAGGCTGCAGGAGGTCTGGGCGTTCTCGATCTTGGACATCATCGCTTTGGAGATGCCCACGCGTGCCGCCATCTCGGCGACGGTGAGACCGTGCTGCTGGCGCAGTTGACGCACGTTGCGTCCGATCGCGGCCTCGAACTCCAGTTCCTCGACCGGTGCCTGGGGATCCCGCTCGCGGGCCGTTCCGGATTTGTTGCGGAGCAGCGGAACGTCGTCGCCCACGTGGTCCCCTCCTGTTCGATGTCGACTCAGCGCATCTCTCCCGCGCCCACATACGGATACGGGCTCCTGAGCAGATTGTCCTCGGTGAACCGGCTCAACCGGAAATCGGTGTCGGGTATGCGCGGGTCGCAACTGCGTCCGTCGACCACCAGATCGGCCACCAGTCGGCCCACCGCGGGTGCGATCTTGAAGCCGTGCCCGCTGAAACCGGCCGCGACGATGAGCCCGTCGACCCCAGTCGCCGAGATCACCGGATTCCAGTCGGGAGTCACGTCATAGCAGCCGGCATAGCTGCCGGTGATGGCCGCGTCGGTGAAACCGGGGAAGCGCGTGCCGACCTTCTCGACCGTGACGTCGATGAACTCCTCGGTGGCGCGATTGAGGTAGTCGTCCGGGTCGGCCAGCTCACCATGGCCCAGATCGCTGTTGCCGAACAGGATCTCGCCACCCGGTTCGGGGCGCACGTACTGCAGCGACACCAGATCCGAGAACACCGGGACGGAACCGACGTCGAGGCCGGGGGAGATGGTGACGATCTGTTCACGCACCACCCGGATGGGGATGTCGATGCCGTAAGGGGCCAGAAACGGGCCCGTCCAGGCGCCGGTGGCGACGACGACGGTGCCCGCGGACACCTCGGTGCCGTCGGCCAGCCGCACGCCGGTCACCCGGTCACCGTCAACCAGTAGTCCGGTGGCGCCGGCGCCCTGCAGGATCCGCACGCCGGTGCCACGTGCGGCCACCGCGAACGCCTGGGCGGTTTGGTAGGCGTCCCCATAACCGCCGCGGGCTTCCCACCCGAACGCCGCGAACGGTTCGAGGTCGGCCCACGGCCAGAGCTCGGCGACCTCGGCCTTGTCGATTTCCTCGGTCTGCACCCCCACCTGACGCTGTGCGGCCAGGCTCTTGCGCAGCGCGTCGACGTTGGGTTCACCGACGCCGACGACGTAACCGGTCTGGCGGAAGCCGATATCGTCGCCGAAGATCTCCTCGGCCTTCTCGAACACCTCAAGACCGACGGCGGCCATGGCGGCCAGCGAGCTCACCCCGTAGTGGCAGCGCACGATGCCGCTGGACTTGCCGGTCATGCCGGATCCGACGGTGTTGCGTTCGGCGACAACGACATCGGTGACCCCGCGTTGGCTCAGGGCCCAGGCGGCGGCGGTCCCTTCCAGACCGCCCCCGACGATCACGACGTCCGTGCTGAGGCTCATAGCGCGCCCGCCCCCCGGCCCGGGATCCAGTCGGTGCCCGCCAGCGGCACCCCCGCCATCGCGGCGGCCTCAATGGTGACGGCCACGAGGTCCTCGGGTTCCAGGTGGCACACGTGGGCCTTGCCACACGCCCGCGCGATGGTCTGGGCCTCCATGGTCAGTACGCGCAGGTAGTTGGCCAGCCGGTGTCCACCGTCGATCGGATCGAAGCCTGCCGCCAGTTCGGGATCCTGAGTGGAGATACCGGCCGGGTCGCGGCCGTCCTGGAAGTCGTCGTAGAAACCGGCTGCGCTGCCGATCTTCTCGTACTCGGCGCCGTAGCGCGGATGGTTGTCGCCGAGCGCGATCAGCGCGGCCGTGCCGATCGCCACGGCAACGGGGTGCTGCTGCCCTACCTGCGCAGGCAGCAGTCCAATTCGCACAAGGGCCGGTCCTCCTATATCGGGCTGCTCGGCACGGTGACGCTGG
>NZ_JBSFPX010000156.1:0-18569 GCF_053588415.1 Mycobacterium sp. NPDC003449 | reverse complement strand
GGCGGGGGTGGCCGCGGTCGCGGTGCTCTACGCCGCGGTGCGCCGGGCGGCAGGCCCGGCCGCGGCGCTGCTGGCCGGCACGGTGCTGGCGCTGACCCCGGTGGCGGCTCTGATCTTCCGGTTCAACAATCCCGATGCGCTGCTGGTGCTGCTGCTCGTGGTTTCTGCCTACTGCGTGCAGCGCGGCATCGAAAAGGACTCCGGCCGTTGGTGGTTCGTCGCGGCCGGGGCGGCGGTCGGCTTCGGCTTCCTGGCCAAGATGCTGCAGGCGTTCCTGGTGGTGCCCGCGCTGGCGGCGACCGCCCTGGTGGCCGGTGACCGGTCACTCGGCAGACGCATCCTCGATATCCTGGCCGCGGGCGCCGCCCTGGCGCTCAGCGGCGGTTGGTATCTGGTACTGGTCGAGCTGTGGCCGGCCTCGGCGCGGCCCTACATCGGCGGGTCGCAGAACGACAGCATCGTCGAACTGGCATTGGGCTACAACGGTTTCGGCAGGCTGACCGGGGACGAGACCGGCGGGCTGGGCAACCTCGACTTCGACGTGGGGCCCGGGCGGCTGTTCGGCTCGCAGATGGGCGCCGATATCGGCTGGCTGCTCCCGGCCGCGGTGATTCTGCTGGCCGCCGGACTCTATCTGACCCGGCGCGCGGCGCGCACCGACCGCACCCGCGCGGCGCTCATCCTGTGGGGCGGCTGGCTGTTGATCACCGCCGCCGTGTTCAGCTTCATGAACGGCATCGTGCACCCGTACTACACCGTGGCGCTCGCCCCGGCGGTCGGCGCCGTCGTCGGCATCGGCGCGACGCTGCTGTGGCGGCGGCGCACCGAGTTGTGGGCCGCGACCGCGATGGCAGGCGCGGTCCTGGTGACCACGGTGCTCGCGGCCGTGCTGTTGGCGCGCCAGGACGATCCGTTCCCGTGGCTGCGGGGTGGCGTGGCCGTCGGAGGAGTGGGCGCCGCCGTGCTGCTCCTGGTGGTGGCCCGGCTGGACCGCCCGGTCGCGCGGATGGCTGCCGTGCTGGCCGCAATCGCCTGCCTGGCCGGCCCGGCCGCCTATTCCGTGGCCACCGCGGCGAGCCCACATCACGGTGCGGTGCCGTCGGTCGGCTCGGCGCGCGGCGACGGATTCGGCGGATTCGGCGGCCTGTTCGATGCGCCCGATCCCGGGGACACCCTGACCGCGATGCTGTCCAGCGACACCGGCCGCTATACCTGGGCGGCCGCGGTGGTGGGTTCGACCAATGCGGCGGGCTATCAATTGGCCACCGGCGCACCGGTGATGGCGGTCGGCGGATTCAACGGCACCGACCCGGCACCCACTCTCGGCGAATTCGAGCAGCTGGTCGCCGAACGGCGGATCCACTACTTCATCGGCGGGCGGGGCATGCTGGGCGCATTCGGCGGACACCCGGTGACCGGCAGCCGTGCGGCCGCCGACATCGCCGCATGGGTCGAGGCCAACTACACCCCGGTCACCGTCGACGGCGACACCATCTACGACCTCACCCAGCGTGCGACGAACACATAGCAGGCGCATAGCTTCGCCCCACGCCGATCACAACCCGCCGACCAACCATGGGGAGATGACAGAGATCGCCGAGCGCTACCACATCGAAGACACCGAAGACACCGACGACATGGTCGCCGGCCGGTTCCACTTCGCATCGCGCCCCAACGCCGCGGTGGCCGCACGGGCGGCCGGGGTCCCGGTGCTCGACGTGGTCGTGCCGGTGTACAACGAGCAAGCGGCCCTGGCGCATTCGGTGCGACGGCTGCACAGCTATCTGCGGGAGAACTTCGCGATGCCGACCCGCATCACCATCGCCGACAACGCCAGCGTCGACGACACGCCGCGGATCGCGGCGGCGCTGGCCGCCGAACTCGACGGTGTGCGGGTGATCCGGCTGGAGCAGAAGGGCCGCGGACGCGCGCTGCACGCCGTGTGGTCTGCCTCCGACGCCCCGATCCTGGCCTATATGGACGTCGACCTCTCGACCGGTCTCACCGCGCTGGCACCGCTGGTCGCGCCGCTCATCTCCGGTCACTCGGATCTGGCGATCGGCACCCGGCTGGGCCGGGGCTCCCGGGTGATTCGGGGCGCCAAGCGCGAGTTCATCTCCCGCTGCTACAACCTCATTCTCAAGTCCACGCTGTCCGCCCGGTTCTCCGACGCCCAGTGCGGGTTCAAGGCCATCCGGGCCGATGTGGCCGCGCGGCTGCTGCCGTACGTCGCGGACACTGGATGGTTCTTCGACACCGAACTGCTGGTGCTGGCCGAACGCAGTGGCCTGCGCATCCACGAGGTGCCGGTCGACTGGGTCGACGATCCGGACAGCCGGGTCGACATCGTGGCCACCGCGACCGCCGACCTCAAGGGTATCGGCCGGTTGTTGCGCGGGTTCGCCAACGGGTCGATTCCGGTGAATACCATTTCGGCCCAACTGGGTTCGTCGCGGAACACGGCCCCGCCGGGATCGTTGCTGCGCCAGGTGGTGCGATTCGGCGCGATCGGTGTGGTGTCCACCCTGGCCTATCTGGTGCTGTTCATGGCGCTGCGGGCCGGTCTCGGCGCGCAGGCGGCGAACCTGATCGCCCTGCTGCTCACCGCGATCGGCAATACCGCGGCCAACCGGCGATTCACCTTCGGCATCTCCGGTTCCGGCAATGTCACCCGCCACCACCTGGAAGGGCTGACCGTGTTCGCGATCGCCCTGACCATCACCAGCGGGTCGCTGGGCCTGCTGCACGTGCTGGCCCCGGTGCCGCACCGCGCGGTCGAACTGGGTGTGCTGGTCGCGGCGAATCTGCTGGCCACCGTCGTCCGCTTCGTGCTGCTGCGCGGCTGGGTGTTCCATCCGGCCCGGGCCCGGCGCGCCACCTCCGAACCGAAAGACGCAACGCTATGACGACTCTCACCGATCCCGGCCCGGACACCGCGATGGCGCCGCGACCTCCCGGCGCCGGGCGGACCCGTTGGGTCCGGCCCGCCTACTGGGCGCTGCTGGCCGGCACCGCGGTGCTCTACCTGTGGGGCCTCGGTTCCTCCGGGTGGGCCAACAGCTACTACGCGGCCGCCGCGCAGGCGGGCACCCTGTCGTGGAAAGCCTGGCTGTTCGGGTCACTCGACGCGGGCAACGCCATCACGGTGGACAAACCGCCCGCGGCGATGTGGGCCATGGTCCTGTCCGGAAGGTTGTTGGGCTTCAACGAATTCACCATGCTGCTGCCGCAGGCCCTGATGGGCGTCGCCGCCGTCGCGGTGCTCTACGCCGCGGTGCGGCGGACCAGCGGGCCGGGCGCGGGCCTGATCGCCGGTGCGGCGCTGGCCCTGACCCCGGTCGCCACCTCGATGTTCCGCTACAACAATCCCGACGCGCTGCTGGTGCTGCTGCTGGTGGTGGCCGCCTACTGTGTGGTGCGGGCGATCGGGCCGGTGCCGGTCAGGTCAAGCACCCGCTGGATGGTGCTGGCCGGGGTGGCGCTGGGCTTCGCCTTCCTGACCAAGATGTTGCAGGCCTTCCTGGTCGTGCCCGGCCTGGCACTGGCGTTCCTGGTGGCCGCACCCGCGGCGTCGGTGGCCCGGCGGTTCGGCACCGTTGTGTTCGGTGGTCTGGCGATGGCCGTCTCGGCCGGGTGGTACATCGCGCTGGTGGCGCTGTGGCCGGCCGGCACACGGCCCTATATCGCCGGCTCGTCGGACAACAGCCTGCTGCAATTGGCGTTCGGCTACAACGGGATCGACCGCATCGTCGGGCAGAACCAGCCGGGCGGTGGCGGCGGTCCCGGTGGCCCGGGTGGCCCGGGCGGTGGCGGGCCGAACCTATTCTTCGGCGGTGAGTCCGGCATCGGCAGGATGTTCGGGCAGTCGATGGGCACCGAGGCGTCATGGCTGCTCCCGGTCGCCCTGATCGGACTGGTGGTGGTGCTGTGGCTGACCCGCCGGACCGCGCGCACCGCAGGGGTCCGGGCCGCGGCGCTGCTGTGGGGCGGCTGGCTGTTGGTCACCGCGGCCGTGTTCAGCTTCATGGACGGCACGATTCACCCGTACTACACGGTGGCGCTGGCCCCCGCGATCGCGGCCCTGGTCGGCATCTCGGTGGTCGAACTCTGGCGGCTGCGGTCGCATCTGGCCGCGCGGACGGTGTTGGCCCTGATGTCGGCGGGTACCGGCGGGTGGGCGTTCGCACTGCTGAGCCGTACCCCGGACTGGCTGCCCGCACTGCGCTGGATCCTGCTGATCGGCGCGATCCTGCTGGCCCTGGCGCTCGCGGTCGGCGCGCACCGGCCGGGTCGGGTCAGCGCGGCGGTGGCGCTGGCCGCCGTGCTCGTCGGCCTTGGGGCCAGCGCCGCGTACTCAATCGAGACGGTGCTCAACGGCGGCGGCAGTGGCCCGATGGCGATCGCCGGACCCAAACGGGACTGGGGCTTCGGTGGTCCCGGTGGCCCGGGTGGGCATGGCGGTCCGCCGGGATTCGGCAGGACCGACGACGCGGCGCTCGGCGAACTGCTGGTCGGCCTCGACAATCGGTGGGCGGCAGCCAGTGTCGGCTCGATGATGGTCAGCGACCTGGAACTCAAGACCGGCGCCTCGCTGATGGCGATCGGTGGCTTCACCGGCGGTGACAACTCACCGACCCTGTCCCAGTTCCAGCAGTACGTCGCCAACGGAGAGGTCCGGTATTTCTTCGATCGCCCGGCCGGTGGCCACGGCGGCCCGCCGCACGATCAGGGCGGCAGTGCCGGTGAGATCACCTCATGGGTGAAGCAGCACTTCACCGGGACTCAGCGGGGCGGAATCACCGTCTACGACCTGCAGGCCCCGCAGCGCTGAGCACCTTTCTCCCGCACGTTTCTCCCGCACGTTTCTCGCCGAGCAGACGCGCCGGTACCCGCTTTTCGCACTTTTCGGGTACGCGGGCGTCTGCTCGGCGGGGTTAAACGCGGTCGCCCAGCGTGGAGTTCAGCTGCGCATACCGTTGCGGTGAGCGCGCTTTGATGATGTAGGCGCCGATGATCCCGATGACCAGCGAGGCGAACAGCATGGTGGTGAAGGAGACCTGCAGCCAGCCGCCTCCACCCAGCAGAACGTCCATCCCGGTCACCGCGTACCAGAGGAACGGCAGCAGGCCTGCGATACCCAGCAGGGGCGCGATGAACGTATTCCACGGTCGTTTGTCCACAGCGGAGCGCCGGAAGAAGACGAAGATGGCGATACTGGCGATGGTCTGCAGCAGGATGATCGCTGCCGCACCGACACCCGTCCACCAGGTGAACAGCGTTGTGTAGGGATCCAGGCCGACGACGGCGAAGATCGCCACCACGATCGCGACCATGGTGATCTGGACGTAGCACGCCAGCGCGGGTGAGTGCCGTCTCGGGTGGGTGGTGCCCAGCCGCGACCAGATGACGCCTTGGCGGCCAAGGGAGTAGAGGTAACGGGCGACGTTGTTGTGGAAGGTCAGGATGGCCGCGAACAGGCTGGTGATGACCAGCAATTGGAATGCCTCGGTGCCGAGATGGCCGAGCACACTGTCGCTCACCGCGAAAACCAGGTTGCCGCCTTCTGTTTCGGCCAGTCCGACGACGTTGTCGACGCCAGCGGCGTTGACGATCAGGAAAGCGGTGACAGCATAGAACACACCCATGAAGATCACCGATGTGTAGGTCGCGCGGGGAACGGTCCGCTTGGGGTCCTTGGCCTCTTCACCGTAGATGGCCGTGCCCTCGAACCCGATGAACGAGGCATGGGCGAACATCAGCGCGACACCGAGCGCTCCCGCGAAGACCGCCGAGGGGGCGAACGGCTGGAATGAATAGTCGCCGATGGGATTCGGCGAGTTGATCAGGATGCCGATGTTGAGGACCAGGATGACGCCCGTCTCCAGGGTCAGTAGCACGGCGAGCACGCGCGCCCCGGCATGGATCTGCCGAACACCGAGGAACAGCGAGGCTCCCATCGCCAGGAACGAGAACACCCACCACGGAATGTCGGCACCGCTGTGCCTGTTCACGAATTCCGCTGCGTAGTAACCAAAGCCGCCGATGACCCCGAGCTGGATCGCGTTGTAGGCGAAGATCGCCAGGGAGGCCGAGCCGAGTCCCATCGGCCTCCCCAGGCCCCGGGTTATGAAGGCGTAGAACGCGCCCGCGTTGGTGATGTGTTTGCTCATCGCGACGTAGCCGACCGCGAACACGGTCAGCACCGTGGCGACCAGGACGAACGCACCTGCGATGCCGACCCCGTTCCCGGAGCCGATGATCACCGGGAACAGCGCCACCACGACGGTCAGCGGCGCGGCGGCAGCCACGACGAAGAATACGATGCCTAGAACGCCGATCTGATTGCGCGCCAACCCCGCTGCACCGTCGGGTGAGTCTTTCACGGTCGCCAGCGGGGTGGGGTCGTCGTGTTGGAGCATGGCAGATCCTTACTCGTGGGGTCAGCGGGTGGTTTTGCTACGAGCAGCGAATTTGACGACGTTGCGCAGCGCCGGGCTGGTCGCGACGGTGTAGCCGAGCTTCTTGCCGGCCTTGGTGCCCATGACGGTTTCCATCGCCCGGTCGATGACCCCCGCTTTCGGTGCCGGACCGACGCGCTGGGCAGTCGGCGCGGGCGTCCCGTTCAGGTCGGCGATGACAACCTGTGCGGCGTTGTGTCCGTTGGCGCCCATCACACCGCCGCCGGGGTGGGTGCCCGATCCGCAGAGGTAGTATCCGTCCACAGTGGTCCGGTAATCGGCCAGCTCCGGGGTGGGCCGGTTGTTGAACAGCTGGTCGAAGAACATCGACCCGTGGAAGATGTTGCCGCCGGTCAGGCCGTAGTCACGCTCGAGGTCCTTGGGGGTGATGATGACCCGCTCCAGAATGTGTCCACGCAGGTTCGGTGCGTATTTGAACAGCACTTCGAGCACTCGGTCGGCCCAGTCCTCGCGGATGGTGTCCCAGTCGGTACCGGCCAGCTCGAACGGAAGTTGCTGCACACCAAGGGTCATGGTGTGTTTGCCCTTCGGGGCCAGGGTGGAGTCATGGGTGGACTGAATGACCGCCTCGATGACGAAGTCGTCGGGGATCTCGCCGCGACGCTCCGCCTCCCACGCCCGCTCGAAGTTCTCGATCGATGCGCCCATGATCGCCTGCGCCTGGTGCTGGGGGCCCTGCACTCCGGCGGGGAATCCGATGTAATCGGGGAGTTCGTCGATCAGCAGGTGGATGCGCGCCATCGAGCCGCGGGCATCGTACTCCCGCATCTTGGCCTTTAGCTTGGCGTCGATGGCATCGGCCGGAAGCAGCTGCAGCATCGAGCGCTGCGGATCGGCGTTGGAGATCACGGTGCGTGCCGAGATGACCTCGCCGCCGGCCAGTTTGACGCCGGTCGCCTTGCCCTTGGTCACCACCACCTGCTTGACCGGTGAGCTCAGCCGGATCTCCGCGCCGTGGGCTTCGGCGCTGCGGGCCATCGCCTGGGTGATGCCGCCCATGCCACCCTTGACGAAGCCCCACTGGCCGAGCGTGCCCTTGAACTCGCCCACGGAGTGATGCCCGTAGACGTAGCCGGTGCCAGGTGTGGACGGTCCACCCCATACCGAGATCATCCCGAAAAAGGTGAAAAGGCCCTTGATGTGTTCATTTTCGAAGTACCGGTCCAGCAGATCCTTGGTCGACAGCAGAACCATTTCGTTGAACAGGTCCTCCGCACCGGCGGCCTCGAACGCGGCCAGCACCTGCGAGCGGCTCGGAGCCGGCGACATCAGGAACGGCGTCAGGATGGACGCGAACTTCTTGACCCGCAGACCGAAGTCCAGGAAGGCGCCGGCGTCGGTCTTGGAGAACTTCTCGATCTCCTTGAGCGTCTTGTCCATGTCCTTCCAGACGAAGAGGTGGCTGCCGTCGGGGAAGATGCTCACCTCGTTGGCCTCGGTCTGGTACATCTCCAAGCCGTAGCGCTCGAGTTCGAGGTCGGCGATGATCTCCGGTCGCAGCAGGCTGGCGATGAACGCACAGGACGACCAGGTGGTACCGGGGATCAGTTCCTCACTGGTACAGGCTCCGCCGACGACGTCGCGGGCCTCGACGACGAGGACCTTCTTGCCGGCCCTGGCTAGATAACCGGCAGTGATGAGGCCGTTGTGGCCGGCGCCGATGACGATCGCGTCGTAGGTGGTGGTGTTACTCATCGCGGTTCTCCGGAAATGGCGTTGGTGAAATACGTGCGGACGGTGGCCGGGTCGACGAGTGCGTCGAACCCCTCGATGACGGGCTTCAGAGTGGGGTGGTTGTCGCGCAGTTGTTCCCAGTCCGTCCAGTCGCTGACCTCCATGATCTCCAGAATGTCCGCGGGAGCTCCGTCAGGGGCGTCGTTGACGCGAAACGCTTCGAACCGGCGGACGATGTCACCGTGAGCCAGGCATGTCGGCCGGTCCACCTCGGTGGAGAAGCGCTCGAACTCGGCCGGGTCGACGCCTGGCAACATCGAGAACAGGTTTACCGCGACGACGGGGCGGCGGGGGTCAGTCATGACGGGATGCTCCAAAAATGTTGAAATAGTGGTGATCTGATCAGGATTCGAGATTGATCATGATGTGCTTGATCTCGGTGTACTCCTCGACGGAGTAGATCGACATATCGTTGCCATGGCCGGACTGCTTGAAGCCACCGTGCGGCATCTCCGAAACGATCGGCAGGTGGTCGTTGATCCACACCGTTCCGAACTGAAGTTTGCGCGCCGCGCGCATCGCCCGGCCGACATCCTTGGTGAACACCGAAGCCGCCAAGCCGTATTCGACGTCATTGGCCCATGCGAAGGCCTGCTCCTCGTCGGTGAACCGGGTGGTGGTGACGACCGGTCCGAAGACCTCTTTCTGGACGATCTCGGAGTCCTGCGCCGCGTCGATCAGCAGCGACGGCTTGTACCAGAAGCCGGGTCCGGTGCCGAGGCCGCCGACGGCCAGGCTGGCGGGCCCGGAGGCGGTGGCCCGATCCACGAAGCCGGCCACGCGGTCACGCTGCCGTTCGGAGATCACCGGGCCCATCTCCGTGGACTCAAGCTCGGGCCGGCCCATGGCGACTTTCCCGACGGCGCGGGTCAGTTCGGTGACGAACTCGTCGTAGATGCCGTCGGCGATGTACACCCGGGAGGCCGCCATGCAGTCCTGACCGGAGTTGCCGTAGCCGCCCTCGCAGATCTTCGTGATCGCCAGCTCGGCGTCACAGTCGTCGAACACCAGCACCGGCGCCTTGCCGCCCAATTCGAGGTGCAGGCGCTTCAGATTGTCGGCGCCGGCGCGGGCGACGACCTTACCCGTCGAGGTGTCGCCGGTCAGTGAGCTCATCCGCACCCGCGGGTGCGAGGTCAGGGCCGCGCCGACGGTGTCACCGTGGCCGGTGACGACGTTGAAGACACCCGGCGGGAACAGGTCGGCGGCCAGTTCCGCCAGCCGTAGGGTGCTCAACGGGGTTTGCTCACTGGGCTTGAGCACCAGCGTGTTTCCGGTCATCAGTGCCGGACAGATCTTCCAGATGGCCATGACCAGGGGGAAGTTCCACGGCGCCACGCTGCCGACGACGCCGAGCGGATCGCGCCGGATGATGCTGGTGTGTGTGGGGGAATACTCGCCCGCGGCCCGGCCCTCGAGCACGCGGGCGGCGCCGGCGAAGAACCGCATGTTGTCGACGCCGAAAGGAACTTCATCGCGAGCCACCGCGATCGGCTTGCCGACATTGCGGGACTCCAGCTGCGCGAACTCCTCCGCGTGCGACTCCAGCCGGTCTGCCAGCTTCAACAGCGCCTCGGCGCGGGTGCCCGGGGTGGTGGCTGCCCAGCCGTCGAATGCGTCTTCGGCGGCGGCCACCGCGCGGGCCACGTCCGCCGCGTCGCCCAGCGGCACGGTCGCGATCTGCTCGCCCGTAGCGGGGTTGATCACCGCTTCGGTCGCGCCGCCGGCGGCGGGAACACGCTCGCCCGCGACGTACATGAGCTCGCTGTCTGCCATGTGAAGGTTCTCCAAACCGGAGCCGACGATTCGTTGCGGCGCCGTGTCCTAGTGTTGAACAGTTGACATGGAGAACTTAAGCACAGCAGTGAGACGTGCGCAACATAAACGGATCCGAAATCGTGATCTGAGGGCGTGCGGGACGTGGCGCGGTGGCAGAAAAGCCGAACCCGCGGGCCGAACGTGGGGTTTTGGTCAGCCGGCCGTGCGCGCGGCGAGGATCTTGCGCACTTCATCCCGGTTCTCGGTGATGATCTCGGCGATCGTGTTCCGCGCGAGCTCCGGGTCTCGCGATGCGAACGCGGTGACGATGCGCTGATGCTCATCCAGCAGGCCCGAACCGGTCTCGTACTCGTGGTGATCGAGGTTCAGCACGAGCAGGAAGTAGCGGAGGTCGGCGAGCAACTCGGAGTAGAACTTGTCCAGGCGGGGGCTGTTCATCACGCCGACGATCGCCCGGTGGATCGCGAGATCCTTGTCGACAATCGTGCGCGGATCCTCGGTCAGCAGAGCCGCTTTGAACTCTTCCATCGCCGTGATGAGTGGCAGCAGGTCGGTCTTGGAATTCAGCGACGTCGCGGCGGCGGTTTCCAGGTGCAGCCGGGCGCGGTAGATGTCGAGGATCTCGTCATCGGACGGATCCCACACGACCAGGCCGCGATTGAAGGTGTACTTCACGAGGCCCGTACCCTGCAGCAACCGGACCGCTTCCCGCACGGTGTTGCGCGATGTCCCCAAGGCGTCGGCCACGACGCTCTCCCGGATCCGCTCGCCGGGCTTGAGTTCGCCTTCCAGGATCATGTCCATCAGGCCGTCGGCGATCTGCTGCGCACTGCTGCGCCCGACGATGTGGATCCGATCTGCTACCGACATAGTTTGCATCGTACAACTGTTAAACAGCTATTACTCAAGGACGCGGGTAGTGATCGTGGCCGGATTCTGGACAGTTTTGCCCTAATGTTCTACAGTTGGTCGCAATCAGCTGTCCTGCTGGCACGCGGCAATCGAGTACGCATCCGATTGCGGTGACGTGTCGCCCGATCGCAAAGGAAACAGACTTCGGATGCCGTCAGCCTTGCCCAGCTCGGAAACTGCGACGCGATCACCGATGAGCTCCGGCTCGGCAACGGGATTGACGGCGTGACGATCGGCTCGGATGTCCTCGCGCAGATCGCACGGGAAAGCGCGCTCGAATCCGGCGTCGAACGGTTCCCGGAGGACCGGGTGGCCACCGAACTGAGGAGGCTGTACGGGCTGACGGGCCGGCTGAGCCGAATGCCCACCGAAAAGGACGACACCTTTCGGCTGGTGACCAGCGGGGGCCGATTCCTGGTCAAGATCGCACCGGCGGCCGAAGACTCCCGGATCGTCAATCTGCAGTCCGCGGTGATGCTGCATCTGGAGAAGTCCGCGGTCACGATCCCGGCCCAACGGTTGATCCGAGGCATCCACGATCAGATGGAGTCCTCGGTCATCGACCCCGGCGGAGAAAAGCGCATCATGCGGGTACTGAGCTACCTGGACGGTGATCTGCTCGCCGCATCGGCCCCGACGCCGGCTCAACTCGGCCGCGTGGGCGCGATGCTCGCCCGCATCGACACCGCGCTGAGCGATTGCCGTCATCCGTACGAATCGCGGCTTCTCATCTGGGATCTGAAGAACTTTCCGCATATGCGGCCACTGCTGGATTTCGTGACCGACCGGGACGACGAGGCCATGGCGGCGTGGGTGTTCGACCAGTTCGACGAGCATGTGGCCCCCCGCATCGCTGATCTGGAAACCCAGATGATCCACGGTGATTTCAGCCCCTTCAACGTCGTCGTCGATCCCGCCGTCGACGACTTCGTGACCGGTGTGATCGACTTCGGCGATGTGGTCCGCAGCCCCATCCTGTTCGAACTCAGTGTTGCGGTGGCGAACCAGATCGGTGTGGACCGGCACCGTCCGTGGGCCGGCTCGCTCGACCTCGTGCGCGGATACCGATCCGTGCGGCCGTTGCCGGACGACGTCGCGAAGCTGCTCGCCATCACCGGCCCCGCCCGGCTGCTGCTGCGGGCGCTGATCTTCGGCTGGCGCGCGACCGTTGACCCGCAGAGTCGGGACTACGGTCTGTCGCACTCGGCTCTCGACTGGACCAGGCTGCGGTGCGCACTGTCGATGCCGAAGCGCGCGGTCGAGGACATGCTGGCCGCCGCGGGCGTGACAGCCTCGCTGACAGGAAAGGACACCCAATGACCAAGGCATTCACGGCGAAAGCGTCCGAGCCCATGGTGAACGGGTTCGACAGATCGCGGACCGAGCAACTGCCCCCACGAACCCGGCAGCAGGTCGTCGATCGTGACCGTCTGTTGGGCCCCGGGTACCGGCTGTTCTACGAAGAGCCGGTGGAGATTGTGCGCGGGGACGGCACGCTCCTGTACGACGCGGACGGTAACGACTACCTCGATGTCTACAACAACGTGGCCAGCGTCGGACATTGTCATCCCTACGTTGCCGACGCCGTCCAGCGCCAGCTCACCACGCTGAACACCAACACGCGTTACATCCAGCAATCGATCCTGAACTACAGCGAGCAGTTTCTCGGCACCATGCCTGCCGAGCTCGGGCACATCATGTTCACCTGCACCGGTTCCGAGGCCAACGACCTCGCGATGCGGGTGGCGCGCTATTACACCGGAAACCAGGGCGTCATCGTCACCGCGGGCGCTTACCACGGCCTGACCTCCGATGTATCTGCCTTCTCGCCGTCCTTGGGCGTCGGTGTCCCGCTCGGGCCGCACGTGCGCACGATCAGCGCCCCGGACCGGCTGCGTCTCGGCGCCAACGAGGACCTCGGCGACGTCATGCGGAACGAGATCAAGGCGGCCATCGCGGATCTGGAGCGCCACGGGTTCGGTGTCGCGGCGTTCATCGCCGATATGATCTTCTCCTCGGACGGCATCTACGCCGACCCGGCAGGATTCCTCCAACCCGTCATCGAAGAGGTCCACGCCGCGGGCGGTCTGTTCATCGCCGACGAAGTGCAGCCGGGGTTCGGCCGTACCGGACAGCACTGGTGGGGTTTCCAGCGGCACGATCTGGTGCCCGACATCGTGACGACCGGCAAGCCCATGGGCAACGGCATTCCGGTCGCGGCAGCCATTTTCCGGCCCGAACTGCTGGTCGAGTTCGGCCGCAACATCCGGTATTTCAACACCTTCGGGGGAAACTCGGTGTCGATCGCGGCCGCCCAGGCCGTGCTGGACGTCATCAACAACGAAGATCTGATCGACAACGCCGAGAACGTCGGAAACTACATCCAGACCGAGATCAAGAAGCTCGCGGTGAACTACGACCAGATCGCCGAAGTCCGTGGCGCGGGGCTGTTCGTCGGCGTGGACATCGTGATCGATCGGGAGTCGAACACCCCCGACGGCGCCGCGACGATGCGGGTGGTCAACCACATGCGCAGGCGCCGAATCCTGATCTCAGCGTCGGGCCCGCGCGGCAGCGTTCTCAAGATCCGGCCCCCGCTGCCCTTCTCGATCCAGGACGCCGATCGCATGCTGCAGAATCTCGAACCTGTTCTGGCCGAGGAGCTTCATTGACCGATGCACTCTGGATCGGTTGCGAGCCAACTGGATCGCGCCGGTCATGACAGCGTTTTCACCCGGTGCCGACATTCTCGACCTGCTGGCGGGCAGCGACGTCGAGGTCGACGCCACCAGCAGACGCGTCGCCGAATACAGTTACGACGCGTCCAACTATCGTGTTCCACCGCTCGCGGTGGTCTTCCCCCGCAATCCGGAGCAGGTCAGTCGTGTCGTCGGCGCCTGCCACCGGGCAGGGGTGCCGATCATCGCCCGTGGTGGCGGAACATCGATGGCGGGCAATGCGATCGGGCGGGGCGTGGTCGTGGACCTCTCCCGGTACATGAACCGCGTCCTGGCGATCGATGCCGCCGGCTGTACGACCGATGTCGAGCCGGGGGTGGTGCTGGCCGATCTGTCTGCGGCGGTCGAACGCAGCACCGGCAATCAGCTGACGTTCGCACCGGATCCGTCGAGCAAGAACCGTGCCACCGTCGGCGGCTCGATCGGCAACGATGCCTGCGGCAATCATTCGGTTCGGTACGGGCGCACCGGCGACCATGTGGTGTCCCTCGATCTGGTGCTCGCCGACGGGACACGGGTCACCGCGACCCGGACCGGCCTGTACGCCACCGACGTCACCGATGCCGGTGCCGTCGCGCGGGCCGGTGAACTCACCGACGGCCTGCGGGCGCTGGCCGCGGAGTACCTTCCCGAATTTCGGCTGGAGCTCGGGCGCATCCCTCGCCAGGTCTCAGGGTTCCATCTGGCCAACCTGCTGCCGGAGAACGGCTTTGACGTCGCGCGGGCGATCGTGGGCAGTGAGGGCACGTGCGCGATCGTGGTCGGCGCCAGAATGCGACTGGTCGCCGTCCCGTCGTCGGCACTACTGCTGATCGTCGCCTATGACGACATCGTCGACGCCGCGCGGGATGTAGTGACCATCCTCAGGTACTCGCCGGCCGCGATCGAAGGCATCGACGAGCAGATCGTCGCCACGATGGCGGCCCGCCGCGGACCCGACGCGGTGTCCGAATTACCGGCCGGGCGGGCCTGGCTCTACGTCGACCTCGACGGTGCGGAGGAGGCCGCCGTCGCGTCGCAGGCCCGGCAGCTGATGGCTGACCTGAAGAGCAACGGCCGCGCGCTGGACTGCCGGGAGGTGCGCGACCCGGTCGAACGCAGGAAGCTGTGGCGGATTCGGGAGGACGGGGCAGGACTGTCCTCGCGCCTGGAACTGGCCGACGGTCGCAGCGTCACGTCGTGGCCCGGTTGGGAGGACTCGGCCGTCGCCCCGGAGAACCTCGCCGACTATCTCGCCGACTTCCGGCTGCTGCTCGACCAGTACAACCTGATCGGTGTGATGTACGGCCACTTCGGGGCCGGCTGCATGCACATCCGCATCACGTTCGATCAACGGACATCCGAAGGCCGGCAGGTGATGTCGTCCTTCCTCACCGCCGCGGCCCGGCTGGTGGTCAAGCACGGTGGCACACTGTCGGGGGAGCACGGTGACGGCAGGGCCCGTTCACAACTTCTGCCCGAGATGTACTCACCGACGATCATGCAGGCCTTCGCGAAGTTCAAGCGCCTGTTCGATCCCGCCGACATTCTCAACCCGGGCATGATCATCGACCCCGAGCCGGTCACCGACAATCTCGCCCTCGCCGATATCCCGGTGTTGCCATGGCGGACGACGTTCGCGCTACCCGACGACGGTTCGTTCGCAGGAGCGGTGCAGCGCTGTATCGGCGTGGGGCGCTGCCGGTCTCATGGCACCGGAGTCATGTGCCCGAGCTATCGGGCCACCGGAGACGAAAAGGACTCCACCCGCGGCCGCGCCCGGGTACTGCAGGACATGGTGCGCGGTGCGCGCAGCGTCGAAGAGGGCTGGGCATCCACCGATGTGCGGGAGGCTCTGGACCTCTGCCTGTCGTGCAAGGCGTGCTCATCGGATTGTCCGACCGGCGTTGACATGGCGACCTACAAGGCGGAGTTCTTCGACCACTACTACCGTGGCCGGCTCCGTCCCGTCGCGCATTACTCGCTGGGATGGCTGCCCCGGTGGCTCACCCTGACCTCGCGCGCCGCCCCGCTGGTCAACGCCGTCCTCGCCAGCCCGCTGCGATCGACGGGTTTACGTCTCGGCGGATTGACGGCTGAGCGCCCGCTGCCGCGGTTCGCGTCGCGGCGTCAACTGCGCGACGAACTCGGGCCACACCGTACGGGATCCGGTGATGTGGTGCTGCTCGTCGACTCCTTCACCAAGGGCTTCAGGCCCAAGGTGGCCGGGGCCGCCGCCCGAGTCGTCGAGGCGGCCGGGCACCACCCGGAGATCCGCACCGACGTGTGCTGCGGATTGACCTGGATCTCCACCGGCCAGCTCCGGCAGGCCCGGAGACGGTTGTCGCGCACGGCTACGGCGCTCGACGACGGATCGGACCGGCCCATCGTCGTCACCGAGCCCAGCTGCGCGGCGGCGCTGCGCGCCGATCTGCCCGAGCTGGTCGACAGCCCGGCGGCGCATCGGGTGGCGCGTCGGGTGCGTAGTTTCGCCGAACAGGTCCTCGCTCAGATCGACGCCGGGTGGAGGCCCACCGCAACCCTCCCGCAGCAGGTGACCGTGCAGACCCACTGTCACGAGTACGCGGTGTTCGGGCCCGTGACGCAGCGCCGGGTGCTGGAAGCCGTCGGAATTTCGGAGATTCGCGAGGCGAACGGATGTTGCGGCGTGGCAGGTAATTTCGGATTCGAGCGCCAGCACTACGATGTCAGTATGGCCGTTGCCGAGCAGGCCTTGGCGCCGGCGTTGCGGGCCGACCCGACCGCTGCGGTACTCACCGACGGATTCAGTTGCCATATGCAGGCCCGGCAGCTGACCGACAACCCCACACCGAGCGCGTCGTCACACCTCGCGCAGATTCTCGACCCCGGTCCCCGATAGGAGCTACCAATGACCGCAACGACCTCGATTACGCCACGCACCGGGATCGCCTCGATCCCGACCGGCTTGTTCATCGGCGGGCACTGGCGAGACGCGGTCGGTGGCAAGGTCTTCGACGTGGAGAACCCGGCGACCGGTGAGGTGCTGGCCGCCGTCGCCGATGCAGGACCGGCGGACGGTGACGAGGCCCTCGCGGCGGCTGTCGCCGCACAACCCGCGTGGGCGCGCACCGCGCCGCGGTACCGCAGTGAGATTCTGCGCCGTGCGTTCGATCTGGTGATGGCGCGGCAGGACTGGCTGGCCGAGGTGATGACCTCGGAGATGGGTAAGCCGCTGGCCGAAGCCAAGGGAGAAGTGGCATACGCCGCCGAATTCCTGCGCTGGTTCTCCGAGGAGGCGGTCCGGATCTCCGGTGACCACACCACGACCGGAGACGGGACCAATCGGATCATCGTCACCCGCGAGCCCGTGGGACCGTGTGTGCTGATCACGCCGTGGAACTTCCCGCTGGCCATGGGAACCCGCAAGATCGCGCCCGCGGTCGCGGCCGGCTGCACCATGGTCCTCAAGCCGGCACCCCAGACCCCGCTGACCTCACTGGCGCTGGCTGCGGTGTTCCAGGAGGCCGGTCTGCCCGACGGCGTCCTCAACGTCGTGAACACCACCGACGCGGCGACCGTGGTCGAGCGCTGGATGAACAGCGGTAAAGCGCGCAAGGTCAGCTTCACCGGCTCAACCGCGGTGGGCAAACTGCTGCTGCGCCAGGCCGCCGAGACGGTGATGCGGTCATCGATGGAACTGGGTGGCAACGCGCCCTTCATCGTGTGCGCGGACGCCGATATCGACGTCGCCGTCGACGGCGCGATGGCGGCCAAGATGCGCAATATGGGCGAGGCCTGTACGGCAGCCAACCGCATGTATGTCCATCGCGACGTCGCCGCGGCGTTCTCCGAACGGCTCGCCGAGCGGATGGCGGCCCTGCGGGTCGGCGATGGGCTCGACAGCGGGACGCAGGTCGGGCCGCTGATCGACTCGGCCGGGCGCGCCAAGGTGCAGCGGCTGGTTGACGACGCGCTCGGCCGCGGCGCGACGGCGCTGACGGGTGGACGGGTGCCGGACGGGCCCGGCTACTTCTATCCGCCGACCGTGCTCGCCGATGTATCCCCGGAGTCTGAACTGATGACCACGGAGGTGTTCGGTCCGGTGGCACCGGTCATTCCGTTCGATGACGAGGACGAGATGATCACCCGCGCCAACGACACCGATTGGGGCCTGGTCGGATATGTCTTCAGCCAGGACATCGACCGCGCGTTCGACCTGAGCGAGCGTCTGGAGGTCGGCATGGTGGGAGTCAACAACGGGGTGGTGTCCAATCCGGCAGCACCCTTCGGCGGGGTGAAGCAGTCCGGCCTTGGCCGTGAGGGCGGCAAGGTCGGCATCGACGAATTCCTTGAGTACAAGTATCTTTCGGTGCCGCGGCGTAAGGGAAGCTGAAGCCGAACGGCCCGGCGCTACGCACGCGCGTTTCAGCCGACCTTGTAGGTGGCGATCGCCTTGGCGACCGGCGCACCGGCCGGGGTGCCGACGTCGACCTCGACGTTCACCAGCGACCGCCCGCGGTGCAGGACCCGGCCGACGCCGATCAGATCGGTGGCCCGGGCCGGAGCCAGATACTGCACCGACATCGAAACAGTCACCCCGCGAAGGGAATCCGGAACCTCGGCCCCCACCCACGCCGTCGCCATCACGGTGACGTCGGCCAGGGTGGCGATCGCCCCGCCGTGCACCATATCGCCGAGCGTGACGTTGGACGGATCCCACGGCAGCCGCAGGCGCACCTCGGGTTCGTCGAGCTGCTCGGCGATGATGCCGAGCTTGGCGACGAACGGTGACTGCGGGAGGAACTGCGCCATCACATCGGAACCGGACTGGGTCATAGGCTTGAAGCCTGCCGCCCGGGTGCGGGCGATTCAATTACCTCCCGGGTAATCACCGCATGCCCCCTTCCTCGGCGAGCAGACGCGGAGGTACCCGGAACGGGCGCGTACCGGGTACCGGCGTGTCTGC
>NZ_JBSFPX010000155.1:0-18597 GCF_053588415.1 Mycobacterium sp. NPDC003449 | reverse complement strand
CGAGTGCGAGGGCCTGTACTACCGTCACCACCGAACTCAGCACACCGCCGAGTTCTCAGACCAGTAGGTCTCCGGACATGCCGGGGCGATTCAACTTTTTACCAAAAACAACATTTTATTCTTTACACACCCACTTCTTCTTGGCGAATCTTGTGGCTTCTTGAGTTAGATGTCCAATTCTCATTCTAAATGCCCAAATTGAACATCTGAATGAGAAAACGCGAATTGGCTTGAGTAGTGTGCGGCCGAAGCCCGGGTGACGAAGCAGTACGGTCGCGGCGTCGAGTATGCGCAGTTCGACGTCCCCCGCCTGATCGGCGCGCAGACGGCTGCGGCGGGCCCTCTTGTGATGGGTAGGCGGGCCGGCATGATTGCGCTTGGCGCTCGCCGCGCAGGTGAACTGCGAGTAGGGCTGCAACCCATTCCTCCGCGGAAGAATTCGGTGAACCACCTTCCCGCGGGCCTCGGCGCCGCGCCCAGCGTGTGCGATCTGTTCTGTGATCTGAGCAGCTGTAGCTGGCTCTGAGGGGGCGAATGGACTGCGCCATTGCCCATGAAGGCCCTGCCTCATGTATCGCTATATTACTGCTTCCATATAATCACGAGACAGTGGTAGCGTCGCCCCTACGCTCGATGGCGTAGGTCACAGCCTGTCGGTTCCGCCGGTCGTGTCACTTCCGGCCGGGATGCTGATCTGAATATGCAGGGCTGCAGATCTATTGACCAACCAGTCGTGATCGAACTGAACAAGGAGGCAGTAGCCGATGCGTTTGGCAACTGATATGGGTGGGACTTTCACCGACCTGGTCATCGAGGATGACCAGGGTGCCTTACGAAAATTCAAACACCCGACCACGCCAAGCGACCCACTGCGGGGCGTGTTCGGTGCGATATCCCTGGCTGCAGAAGACATGGGCATTCAACTGGACGAATTGCTCAGTCGAACAGAGACTTTCATCCATGGAACTACCCGTTCGCTGAACGCGATCCTCACCGGTAATACTGCGCGAACCGCGTTCTTGACAACGCAGGGGCATCCCGACATCTTGCTGTTTCGGGAAGGGGGCCGATCCCAGCCCTTCGACTTCACCAGGGAATACCCTCGTCCCTACATTCCCCGTAGCCTGACCTTCGAGGTGGACGAGCGCGTCGGCGCCGACGGGTCAGTGGTCAAACCACTCAACGAAGCGAGTCTGCGTGACTCAATCGAGGAGTTGCGACGGCAGGACATCGAGTCCGTCGCGGTATGCCTCCTGTGGTCGATCGCGAATCCCGCCCACGAGATCAGGGTTGGTGAGATCCTCGCCGAGGAACTGCCAAATGTCCCATTTACGTTGTCCCACCAACTAAACCCGATACTTCGCGAGTACCGGCGCGCGTCCTCTACGGCGATTGATGCCTCGATAAAGCCTTTGATGGGCTCGTACCTGCGTGCCCTCAGCCAGCAGTTGACGAGCAACGGATTCGACGGGCGCCTGCTCATCAACACCTCGGGTGGTGGTGTCAAGGATGCCGATGACATCGCGGAGGCGCCGATCCACACCATCAATTCCGGGCCGGCCATGGCTCCGGTGGCAGGCAGATTCTATGCGCGCACTGATGCCGACAGCGATCTGGCCATCGTCGCGGACACCGGGGGGACCAGTTACGACGTATCGGTGGTTCGACGAGGACGGATCCCGGTAACCAATGAGGCCTGGCTGGGCGGCAAGTACGTCGGCCACATGACCGGCTTCCCTGCGGTTGACGTGCGTAGCGTCGGCGCCGGAGGCGGTTCGATCGCATGGGTGGACGACGGTGGCATGCTCCGGGTGGGCCCGCAGAGCGCCGGCTCCGAACCGGGTCCGGTCTGCTACGGATGGGGTGGCTCGGAGCCGACCGTCACCGATGCATGCCTGGTTCTCGGCTACATCGATGCCGACCATTTCCTGGGCGGCAGAATGAAGTTGGACATCGAGGCCGCCGAGGCCGCGATCAACGACGTCGTCGCTGAACCGCTGGGCCTTCCGCTTGCCGACGCGGCCGCGGCAGTTCTGACTCTGGCCACCGAACACATGGTCGGCGCGATCGAAGAGATCACCCTCAACCAGGGCATCTCGCCTGCAGATGCGGTGCTGATCGGTGGCGGCGGGGCGGCCGGTTTCAACACGGTGGCCATTGCGCGGCGGCTCGGATGTCGGCGGGTTATCGTGCCCGCCCTGGGCGCCGTGCTGAGCGCAGCAGGAGCGTTGATGTCGGACCTACGGTCGGAGTACGCCGCGACCAAACTCACCACCAGCGGAGACTTCGACCACGTCGGTGTCAACGACGTATTGCGGTCACTGCACAATCAGTGTGTCGACTTTGCCTCCGGATCGGGAAGCGCTGCGGTGCAAACTCGTATCGAGTTGCTCGCTGAGGTGCGCTACCCCCATCAAGTATGGGAACTCGAAGTGCCGCTTCGTATTCTGGAGTTCTCCGACGCTGCCGACGTCGAGGCCTTGCGGCAGGATTTCCACGCGGCACATCAGGAAGTGTTCGCCGTCAGCGACCCGGACTCACCCATCGAGATCGTGAGTTGGCGTGCCCGCGTGAGCTGCGCTCTGGGAGGCCGTGTTCCGACCCTTGCCCAGCCGCGGCGGGTTGAACCTGAGGTGGGACGGCGGTCGGCATACTTCAAGGAACTCGGCAGGACCGATACCGCGGTATTCCATTTCGACCAGCTCGAACACGGCTCGGAAGTCACGGGACCGGCGATTATCGAGTCTCCGGTCACCACTGTGGTGATTGACCCGGGAGCGACGGCCCGTCGCAGTTCAACCGGCAGCCTCGTCATCGACCTCACCTGACCAATTGCGTGAGAGTAGGAGATTGCAGCGAAATGTCCACTAAAGATTTTTATTCGGTCGATGGTGTCCAACTCGCCGTCCTGTCGAGTCGGCTGGAGAACATCGCCCTCGCCATGATGAACACCCTGGCGCGTTCTGGCCGCTCGGGTGTGCTGAACACAGCGCGTGACTTCTCGTGTTGCATTGTGACCGCCGACGCGCGGCTGATGGCAATGGCCGAGAGTCTGCCGATCCATGTCATGCGGGGTCCCGACCTGATGGGCCGGTACATGGCGGAAACACACCCGAATCTCGCAGCGGGTGATGCGTATCTGCATAATTCGCCATACCACGGCAACTCGCACGCGGCAGATCACACGATTCTGGTACCCGTGATCGTCGAGAGCCAACACCGGTTCACCGTGCTTGTGAAGGCGCATCAGGCGGACTGCGGAAACGCAACACCGACAACATATTCGACGACGGCATCGGACGTATACACTGAAGGTGCACTCATCTTTCCATGCGTGCAGGTGCAGCGTGACTATGAAGATATCGATGACATCATCCGTATGTGCCGGGCCCGTATCCGCGTACCAGACCAGTGGTGGGGCGACTACCTGGCGATGATGGGTGCCGCGCGAATCGGCGAACGCCAGTTGAACGAACTCGGCAGCGAAGTCGGCTGGGATGTCCTCGAGAACTACACCGAAGCCTGGTTCGACTATTCCGAGCAGCGAATGATCAACGCCATCAACAAGCTACCGGCGGGGCGTGTCTCGGCGAGCAGCTCACATGATCCGTTCCCGGGATTGCCCGACGGAGTTCGCATCAATGTCACCGTCGATGTCAAACCCGAGGACGCCACCATCGAGGTAGACCTGACCGACAATGTCGACTGCCAACCCAGTGGTCTGAACCTCACCGAGGCGACGTCCCTGACCGCCGCCATGATCGGGGTGTTCAACTCGATCGGTCCAGGAGTCCCGCCGAACGCCGGCAGCTTCCGGCGGTTGAGTGTCCGACTGCGGGAGAACTGTATTGTCGGCATTCCGCGCCACCCGGCCAGTTGCTCGGTGGCGACAACAAATGTTGCCGACCGGGTGGCCAATGCGGTGCAGGCTGCGATGGCCACACTGGGTGACGGCGTGGGTATGGCGGAGGCAGGCGCGTCACAGCCCCCGGCCTGGGCGGTGCTGTCGGGAACGGACTCGCGCAACGGCGAGCCCTTCGTCAATCAGATTCTGCTGTCGGCGGTCACCGGTGGGCCCGGTGGGCCTCAGGCAGACGGGTGGCTGACGCTGGGGCATGTCGGAAATGCCGGCATGATGTTGCGGGACAGCGTCGAAATCGCAGAGATCCACCACCCGGTGCGGGTGGTCCAGCAGCGCATCTTGCCCGACACCGAGGGAGCAGGCAGGTTCCGGGGCGCGCCCGCGGCGCTTGCCGAGTATGGCCCCATCGAAGAACCCCTGGTGCTTGTGTACGGCAGCGATGGCGGTGTGAACGCGCCCAAGGGCGTTCGGGGCGGCCGCGACGGTGGCCCGGCCCAGCAGTTCATCCGAGACTCGAACGGACTGCAAGCCGTCGGGCCGGCCGAGCAATTGACCCTGACCGCTGATCAGACTGTCGTGTCGATCTCGTGCGGCGGTGGTGGTTACGGCGACCCGACAAGCCGGGAACTCGACCGGGTCGTCGTCGATGTCGTTGACGGGATCATCACCCGGCAACGTGCCAAGGACGTCTATGGAATTGTGCTGCAGTGCGATTCGATGGACCTCGATGTTGAGGCGACCGATCGGCAGCGTACGGCGCTCGGCCTCGATTCCTGACTCGACAGATCTGACCACGTAGGTGCTGCCATATCCAACAGGTGGCGCCCCACACCACAAGCCAGCTCATGTTCCTGTCGTGCCCATTGTCGAAGGGTAACTCTCTGATGACTGATGTTCCGGATACTGACCGTTCTTTTGCGGCTCGTTCGTTTCTCTTCACGCGAGATAAGTCGCTCGGCGAGGAGGCCGCCGAGGACTACGCCGGACGGAAGGTGCCTTACCACTGGAAGCGGCCAGTACGCAGCCTCGCGATCACGCTGTTTGGCTGTGCCACTTCTGTATTCGCCTTCGCGCTCGGCGGGCAGATCGCGCTGACTAGCGGAATGCCCACGTTGGTGGTGGCATTGATTGCGGCGTATGTGATCTCGCTGCCGGTGACCGCCTTGGTCATGTGGCACACGGCTGGTCGGAGCATGGACACCGATCTACTTTCCCGCGGCGTCGGCTACGGCTACCGCGGGTCGGCATTCACCGCTTTGGTGTACGCGGCGAATTTCATCATGTACTCCGGATTTGAGACTGCGTACCTGGCCTCCGCGATCCATGGCTACTGGGATGCCCTGCCGCTGTGGCTGTGGTACCTGATCACCGCGATGATCGTGGTGCCGCTGAACTGGTTTGGCATCAGCCAGATGCACTGGCTACAGAAGTGGAGTATGCCGATCTTCATCGTCGGCCTCATCTGGGTGATGTATGCGGCGCTGCAACGTCCGGCGATCACCGTCGAGGGGGCCCATGTGGGGTGGGATACCGTCCTGCCGGCGCTGGGAGCGGTGCTGGCCAATGTCGGCCTCTGGATTCTGGTCGTCTCGGATTACTCGCGGTTCACCCGGCAGTCTGACCGGAAGAAGGCCATCGCAGTGGCCGGAACAGCCGGTCTGGGAATCAATTTCATTGTCCTGCCGCTAATCGGAGGCTGGTTGGCCCTGCACGCGGCGACCGCCAATCCGGGCACCTATGCGGTATCCCTTACGGGATTGGCCGGACTGATCTGGGTGGTGGTCACGCAGTTGCGCGTCCAGGAGGGCAACTACTACCTCGGCTCGCTCTCGCTGTCCACGTTCGTGTCCCGGACCTTCGGTATGCGAGCGTCTCGTCCGGTCTACCTCACCGTGGTGGCGCTACTGGCCTTCGCCCTGGCGATGATGGGCATCACCGATAACCTGACCGAAACCCTGACCTTCATGGGTGTATTCCTGATGGCCTGGGTCGGTACGGTGCTGGGTTCCCTGCTGGCAGAACGTCGTAGGCTGAGCACGGGCGACACGTGGATCGAGCATCGGCGGCCGTACCTCAAGAGCTGGGGCTGGCCGGCACTGACGGGTCTGGGTGTCGCCAGCGTCGTCGGAGGTGCCATGGCGCTGTTCGACAAACCGTCTCCCTACGGAGGGTTCCTGGGAGTCCTGGTGGCGTCGATCCTGGCCCCGGCGATCACCCTGCTGTTCTGGCGAAAGCCCATCACCATGATTCAGTCCGAGAACAAGCCCCCTGAGGCATGGCGTGACGCGGGCACGAGGTCGGACACCGTGGAGGCACAGATAACCTGCGTGGCGACCGATACACCGGTCCTTCTCGTCGACGCTTGCGAATGGCCGCCGACCAGTGGTCGTATCGTGGCCGCCCGCGTCGCTGAAACGGAGTGACGCCAGATCGCGGCCGGCGGCTGCGAATCGCAGTCGACGAACGAAACCCAGGCCGAGTGCTCATGCCTCGACGCTCAACCACATCGATACCGCTACGGCACTGATCGATGTGGTGGAACCGGGTCGTGCCTTCGGCTTAGGCTGGTCGGGGCGGTGCTCAACCGCCGGCTGGCAGCCCGGTGGCGTTGTTCAACTCCGACCTGAAGTCGGCCGCTTCAATCCGGGCCTTGACTGCGCAGAGGAATCTGGCGGCATCGGCCCCGTCGATTAGCCGGTGATCGTAGGTCAAGGAGAGATAGGACATGGAGCGGATGTCGACGGACTCGGAACCATGTTCGTCCCGGACGACGGTGGCTCGTGCGACAACGGCTCCGGTGCCCAGGATGGCGACCTGGGGCTGATTGATGATCGGCGTATCGAACAACGCGCCCCGTGAACCCGTGTTCGTGACCGTGAACGTCCCGCTGGTCAGGTCATCCGCGGTCAATGCGTTCGCTCGGGCCCGCTGCGCGAGGTCGGCTGTCGCTCGGGCGATCTGGGTGATATCGGCCTTGTCGGCGTCGCGGATCACCGGAGCGTAGAGACCGCGCTCGGTGTCGACCGCCAGGTTCAGATGGATCCCGCCGTGATAGGTGACTGTTCCTTCGGCGGTGTTGATCGACGCGTTCAGCGCGGGGAAGTCGACGAGGATGTCGGTCACTGCGCGGAGGAAGAAGCTGGTGAAACCGAGCTTCACACCGTTTGCGTTGGCAAACGCCGGCCCGAAATGCTTTCGCAGCCGGTTGATGTCGGTGACGTCGACCTCGACGACCGTCGTCAGTTGTGCCGAGGTCTGCAACGACTCAACCATCCTCGCCGCGATGGTAGACCGCAAACGGGACAGCTTCTCGGTGCGATCCGACCGAGCCGCCACGACGGTGGAATTGTCCTGCTGGAGAGGCAGATCCGCCAGCCTGATGCGGCTGTTGCGCCCGGACCCTCGCAGGGAGGAGATGTCGAGGCCGCACCGGTTGATCTTGAGGCTGACCAGCGGGCTCAGGTAGGAGTTCTGTTGTGCGGCGGCAGCGGAGGTCCCCTTGGCGGCGCTGACGGCTGCCAACACGTCGGACTTGCGGATCCTGTTTCCGATTCCACTGCCCTTCACCTCGGCGAGGTTGACGCCGAGGTCACTTGCGAGGCGGCGCACGAGCGGTGTCACATAGGGTTTGATGGCCGAGGGGTCGGTGACGGCGGCCGTTGCCGCAGCCGGAGTCGGAGGCGGAGGCGTCGCGACGGTCTCATCGGCAGCGACCTCATTGATCGACGCCAGTGCAGCACCGATCGCCAGCACGTCCCCCTCCTCGGCGTAGACCGCAGACAGCCGACCCGAGGCCGGCGCGCTGACCTCGGTATCGACCTTGTCCGTGGAGATCTCCACCAGGGGATCGCCCTCCTCGACGAGATCACCGGGGAAGCGCAGCCACCGACTGATGGTGGCGTCGGTGACGCTCTCTCCGAGTTCGGGCAGGATGACGGAAGTCGGCATGGGGGTCCTTGTCCGGGATGTGAACGGCCGCGAAGCCGGCGAGTAGGGAGATGCGGTCAGACGCGGGCCGGCGCGGCCAATTTATGTCCGGCATCGACAATGTCGGCGGCACGAGGCAGAACGGCGGCCTGCAGCGCCGGCGCCGACGGCACCCGCAGATCGTTGAGCCCGATGCGGGTGACCGGTGCGGCCAGGGTGTCGAAGTGGCGTTCGGTGATGTGTGCGGCGATCTCCGCACCGAATCCACCGGTGAGGTTGGCCTCGTGTACGACGATCACCCGACCGCCGCAGGTGAGTACCACCTCGGCGATCGCCTCGTCATCGAGTGGACGGAGCCAACGCAGGTCCAACACCGCTGCCTGGATCCCCGCCGACGCGAGTTCCTCAGCGGCGGTGACGGCTTCGTGCAGCATCGAACCCCAGGTGATGATCGCGAGATCGGCACCCTCGCGGTGCTTGCGGGCACCGGCGGCCGTCTGCACGGTACCGCCGGCGGTGACAGGGCTGCTGACCTGGTACAGGTTGCGGTTCTCGATGAGGATCGTGGGATCCGGGTCGGCGATCGCGGCGCGAGTCATGTCGTAGGCGTCCTGGGCGGTGGCGGGCAGACCGACTTTGATACCGGGAATGTGCGCCAGGACGGCCTCGATGCTCTGCGAGTGCTGAGCGCAGGAACCCGGCGTTACACCCTGCTGCATCCGGACCACCAGGGGTGCGCTCAGGCGAGACCGGTTGATGTAGCGCACGTTGGCGGCTTGGTTGATGATCTGGTCCAGCGCGACGAAAAGGAAGTCGGCCCACATGATCTCGACGACCGGTCGCATCCCCTCCAGCGCGGCACCGACGGCGGCGCCCAGGATGGCGGCCTCGGCGATGGGCGTATCGAAGATGCGGGTGTCGCCGTAGTCCTTGTGCAGACCGCGGGTGACACCGAAGATGCCGCCGGCGTGCCCGACATCCTCACCCCAGATCGCGACCTCGGGGCGGTTGTCCATCTCGGTGCGCAGCGCCAGGTTGATCGCGCGCAGGTAGGTCAGATCCTTGGCGGGCTCGATCGGGCTGCTGGGCCGGTTGTCGGCGGAGTCCGGCGCGAACACATGCGCGCGGACATCGGCGATATCGGGTGCGGGCATCGCGCGCACGCGGCGGGCGACGTCGTCGATCAACGCGTACACCTGCTCGTCGATGTCATCGATCTCGTCCTCGGACAGGCTGCCTGCTTCGACCGAGGTGCGGATCAGCCGGGCCAGGGCGTCACCATTGCGGGCGGCTTCGGCATCCTCGGCGGGGCGGTAGTGCTCGACATCTTTGTTGTAGTGTCCGGACAGCCGGAATGTCTTGCATTCCAACAGGGCCGGACCGTCGCCTCTCCGGCACCGCGCTGCGGCGGCCGCGACGGCTTCCTGCACGGCGAACGGGTCGTTGCCGTCGACGACGCGGCTTTCGATGCCCAGCGCGCGGCCGCGCTCGGTGAGATCGGTCAGCCGGTTGATCTTTGCGATGGCGGTCATCTCGGCCCAGCCGTTGTTCTCGCAGAGGAAGATCACCGGCAGGTTGCGGGCCGCTGCGAAGATCATGCCCTCGGTGGTGGCGCCCTGGTTCATCGCGCCATCTCCGATCGACGTCACGACCACGCGGTCGGTGCCCAGGTACTGCGATGCCAGCGCCACCCCGTCGGCGATCGGCGCGCCGGCTCCGACGATGGAGTTCTCGCCGAGGAAACCGTTATCGGGATCGCTGAGCAGTGGGGATCCGGCCCGGCCGCCGTTGACGCCGGCTCTGCGCTGGGCGATTTCGGCCATCAGCGCCTCGGGGGACGTGCCGCAGGCCAGTGCCCAGCCGTGCCCGCGGTAGGTGGCCAGCACCCGGTCCTGCTTCTGCAGACCCGCCAGTGTTCCCACCGGGATCGCCTCCTGCCCGAGGCAGAGGTGGATGGAGCCGGCGATCAATCCCTCTCGGCCGAGGTCGAGGATCTGCTCTTCGAATCGGCGGATGGTGGCCATCTGTCGGTACGCGGCAGCGGCAGACAACGCGGGGGAACTCACAGTACTTCTCCTATGCGAAACGGGGGCGCGGTGGCGCGTGGGCTAGCTGAAGGTCAGGATGGCGCGGCCGCGGACTCGGCCGTTGATGAGATCCGTTATGGCCACGTTGATTTCGTGTAGTTGATAGCGGTCGGTTACCAGCGCCTGCAGGTCGATATCGCCGCTCTGGCACCATTCGGCCAGCCGGGGGATTTCGACGCCGATATCCGACGGCACGCCCAGGCTGGCGATGGCGGTCTTCTGTCCGATCAGCAGTTCGCGGCCGCCGACCCCGATTCCGGGTGCCGGGACACCGACGATGACAAGATGCCCACCCCGGGACTGGCCGAGCATGCCGCGGCGGACCACCGAGAGTGCGGTGTCCAGGGTGGTTTGGTGGGCGACGCAGTCGAAGACGAAGTCTGCTCCGGCGGGTGCGTCCGGCCTGGCGGTGATCTCCAGCAGGGCGGTCACCGGGTCCTGCGCGGCGGCGTTGACCGTATGGGTGGCGCCGAACCGGCGCGCTAGCTCGAGCTTGTCATCGGAGACATCCACTGCGGCGATGACCGATGCCTGGGAACGCCGGGCCGCCGCGATCGCCGATAGGCCCACCCCGCCGGCACCCCAGATGACGGTGGTCGCCCCGCGGAAGACCTGCGCCGCGCGGGTTACGGCCGAAGCGCCGGTCATCACTGCGCAGCCGAGCACCGCGGCGGCGTCGGTGGCCACGTCGCGGGGGATCGCCACGGCATAACGCTGATCGATCAGGCTGTGGGTGCCCCAGGTGAACACCATCTCGTCGGTGGTGGCGTACTCGCCGCCGGCCAGCGTGGTACCCGCACGCCACGGCGTGCTGGCCCCGGGCCGCGGCACCCAGGACACCGATACGGCGTCGCCGGTCTGCACCAGCGTCACGTCGGGGCCGACGGCCTCGACGATGCCGCACGACTCATGGCCGAGGAAGTAGGTGCGGTCGCGCGGTGCGCGGATCTCATGGAGCTGGCTGTGGCAGATGCCGGAGCCGAGATTGCGAACAAGCACCTGTCCGGGCCCGGGGTCGGGCAGGTGAACGTCCTCGATGACGAACTCGGAGGTGTCGGCTCGCAGTACGGCTAGCTGGGCGTCGGTAGGCATGTCTTCGATCTCACCTGTGTGGTCGGGGCGGTCACGGACCGCTGTGCTGTGCACGACATTAACATCCATTCAGGATTCTATGGAATACGTCAAATGACGATATATATCCGTCGGATTCAGGGCTCCATCGACAGGGCTCCCGGCGGGTATCCAAGCGTCAACGTGTCACGTGCAGCTAACACGGAACCTCAGGCAATGTATCTCTATATTATGACTTCCGTATAATCATGAGATGGTGTTAGTGTGCCTGCTCACAGCGGTCGGGTAACGGTTCCTGACGAGCACCTGACAGGTGAGGAAACGAAAGAATGTTCACCGAAGCTCAAGCGCCGGCGTCACGGCCGCCAGCCAAATTGATGGGCACGATGACTCTGGCACTGATGGTTGTGGCCATGGCGTCCCCGGTCGGCGTCGTGGTCGGTACGGTTCCACTGATGTTCGGCGCCGGTAACGGTGTCGGGACGCCAGGAGCCTTCGTTCTCATCGGTGCGGTCCTGGTGGTGTTCGCCTTCGGCTATGCGGCGATCGCGCAGGCGCTGCCGGCGGCGGGAGGGTTCTTCGGATTCATTCGCGCCGGGCTGGGCCGTCGGGCAGGCTTGTCTGCAGGCTTCGTCGCGTGCACTGCGTACGCGGTGATCACCGTCTTTGTGGCGGCCCTACTGTCCTACTTCGTCAGTACGTTCTTCAGCGCCCGGCTGGGCTTCGAACTGGACTGGGTCGTCTGGGCGATCTTGGCCATGGCCATCGCGACCACGCTCATGTTCTTCGGGGTCAAGGAAAGTGCTCTGGTGACCGCCGGACTGCTGGCGATCGAGTTTGTCATCCTGGGGGCCTTGGCCATCGCCGTGGTGATCCGTCAGGGCCTCGGAGCTTTTCCGCTGGCGAGCTTCTCGCCGGCTGCGGTTTTCGGCGGGTCGCCGGGGTTTGCGCTGGCGCTGGCATTCCTGTGCTTCGTCGGCTTCGAGGTGACCGCCGTGTTCACCAGCCACGTGCGAAACCCGGAGCGGACCATCGGTCGCGCCACCATGATCGGTGTCATCATCCTGTTCACCGTGTTTGCACTGGGTGCCTGGGTGGTGCTGGCCGGGCTGGGCGCCGATGAGGTGATCACGATCGCGCAGGGCCCGGATGCCGGTCAGCTGGTTCCGATGGTGGCGAGCGCCAACCTGGGTGCATGGATGGGTGTCACCTTCGAAATCGTCTTGATGACAAGCCTTTTGGCGACTTTGATCGTGGTTTTCAATACCACTGCGCAGTACACCGTGAGTATGGCGCGTACGCTCGTCCCGTCCAGCCGTCTGGTCCGTGTGCATCCCAAGCACGGCTCACCGGCAAACGCCGGAATCACGCTGGCCATCGTCATCAGCATCGTGCTGGTGGTCTGCCGGATCGCGCAGCTGGACCCCTACGTCGAGGTGGCCGGCTTCCTGGGTGTGCTGGGTGCAGTGGCGATCTTCGGTCTGGAAATCACCTGCGCAGTCGCAATCTTCGTCTACTTCAGGCGAACCGGAGACCGACGCCTCTGGACTACGACGCTCTCACCGGTGCTGGCGTCCGGCGCGCTCGCGGTATTCCTGGCGATCGTGCTCAGCAATTTCGGTGGCCTCACCGGGCAGTCGTCGATGCTGGCCGCCTGGTCCCCGTTGATCTATGTCGGGGTTGCGCTGGTCGGTTGGCTGGCCGGCGGCCGACAGTCCGCCGCGGCGGACGACCCGTTCGGCACCGTGACTGCCGGTGACCGAAAAGAGAAGGAGATTGCTGATGACAAGTGAAGGTCTGCAGACCATGGCGGTCGCCCGTAACGGCGTCGATCCCTCGCGCGACAGGGAGAATGCTCCTGTGAGCGCCGCCGAGATGCTGGAACAGATGAAGGTGCGCCGGGTCCGAGTCGAGTTCATCGACACCGACGGCCGCCTCCGCGGCAAGTATGTGACGGCGGCGAAGGCGCTCTCTAGTGGCGGTATCGGACTTCCGGAGTTCTTCTACGCGCTCGGGGTGGACGAGGGCACCTACGACGTGCCGATCGCCACCCCAGATCACGGGTACCCGGACTTCTTCGCGATCCCGGACTGGTCGACGCTGCGACCGGCCGCCGGTGAGGACGGTGTCGCGGCGGTCATCTGTGACGTTCGCACCAAGTCGAGGGAGCCCGTCCAGTTCGACGGCCGGTCGCTGCTGCGGCGCACCTGCGCCCGGCTGGCAGAGGCCGGGTTCGATGCTCTCATCGGCGTGGAACTGGAGTTCTACCTTTATCACCTGGGCGAAGATGGACAAGCAGCGCTCCGCGAGCAGCGGCCGACGCGCCTGCGCCCGGTGGGATCTACCCGGCAGACCCTCAGCGTGCACCGGTGGCCCGATCATGGCCGCTTCATCGCTGATCTCGACGCTGCCTGTGCCTCCTACGGGATCGAGGTGGAGGCGTTCTCCACCGAACTCGGCTACGGCATGTTGGAGGCGGCGCTGTCCCCGGTGCCGCCGCTGCAGGCCGCCGACAATGCGGCGCGGTTCAAACAGATCTGCAAGGACGTCGCCAGGCGCAACGGCATGCTGGCGAGCTTCGTCGCCAAGCCCGATATGCAGCAGGAGGGTGTCGGTGCGCATATGCACCAGAGCTTGCTGCGCGAGGGACGCAACGTCTTCTGCCCCGAGGACGGTGTCAGCACCGGGATGTCGGAGCTCTTCGAGCACTACATGGGCGGCGTCGTGGCCACTGCTGGTGAGCTGTCGGTGTTCCAGTGCCCGTTCGCGAACTCCTATCGGCGCCTTGACCCGAAGTTCTTCGCGCCGACCAACATCAGCTGGGGTATCGACAACCGGGCGGCGTGTCTACGTGTGATCACCGACTCCCGGTCGGCAACGCGGTTGGAGCACCGTCGCGGCGGGGCGGACTTCCATCCGTACCTGTCCATCGCGGCGAGCCTGGATGGCGGCCTGCACGGAATCCTGAATCGCATTGCGCCGCCGCCTGCCTCGACGGGTGCGGCCTACGCCGACACTCAGGCCGCGACCTTCCCGACGACGCTGCGCGAGGCTGCCGGGGCGCTGCACGGTTCCAGCCTCGCTCGGCTCTGGTATGGCGACGAATTTGTGGACCACTACGCCGCGTCGCGCATCTCCGAAGCATCCACCTATGAGGCGCTGCGTGACGGCCAGGTGCCCGACTGGGAGCTTGCACGCTACCTGGAGGTCACCTAGGTGATTCGATGGTGTGTACGGGCACAGCGCCCATACCAGTCCTCCGGAAGCTCTAGCCACAAGGATCGAGTGTTTTGATGCGACCCCTGATCGGAATCACCGGGCGCCGCCTGGCTGCGGGTGCGGTGCACAGTTACCACCCGCGCTTCGGCGACCTGCACCTTGATGTCTATTGGTCGGATAATGGCCGGCGTGTGCAGGAGGCCGGTGGCATTCCGGTACTGCTGCCCTTCGAGTCGGCGGACTCCGGTGTGATCGAACGACTCGACGGACTGCTGATCACCGGTGGTCAGGACGTGCACCCCGATTACTGGGGCGGCGACCCGAGTGTGGTGTCCGCCGACGCGGACCCGCGGCGTGACGCCAACGTTCACGACCGTGAACGGGATGCCTATGAGATTGCCCTGGTGCAGGCGGCGGTGGCACGGCGCTTGCCCGTTCTGGGTATCTGCCGGGGAAACCAGGTTGTCAACGTCGCGCTCGGCGGCACCCTGGTGGAGGATGTGTCGATTGCCGATGTGATCCACGCGGCCGAAGAGGCGCCGCCCACGCCGGGGCACGCCAACCACATCGTGACGTTTGTGCCCGGCTCGCTGGCCAATTCGATCTACGGTGCCAGCGCGCGTACCAACTCGCTGCACCACCAGGCCGTGCTGCAGTGTGGGCCCGGCCTGGAAGTCACCGGGCGCGCACCCGACGGCTGCGTCGAATCCATTGAGATGCCCGGGTTTCCGCTCCTCGGTGTGCAGTGGCACCCGGAATGGCATATGGATCTCGACCCGGTGTTCCCGTGGCTGGTCGCCGCGGCCAGGAACTACCGCCAGTTGTACACGGCTCCCGCTGCGGCGGAGGTGCACTGACACTGGGAGTTCCGAGCTCCTGCGCTCGAAATTGGCGACGCCGCCCCTGATTCCTGCTTTGGGAGTAGAGGCGGCGTCGTTTTGATATTGGAAACAACAGTTTTCAGCGGTGACATCGCTAAGTGTGCTCCGCGAACGCATCTTCCAAGCCGACGATTATCTATCGCTATATTATATATTGCATCGGCACCTGATTCTTGATTAATGTGAGTCGTGAGCCGACCGGCCGTTGATGTCGTTGCGGTCACAGATGTCCACAGGTGATGTCGGAGCGCAGTCGCGGGACGTTCACCCGCACGAGCTGCGGAAATCACGTATCGGCCGAGACTCGGCAACCGAAGGATTTGATGAAATGCAACTGGGGTTGGCGTCCGACGGTACGAGGGCGCGGCTGCGATCAGCTAAAAGTCTGTTGTGCATGGGAATTGGCGTATGCGTCGTGTTCGCGCTGGTCGCCTGCTCGGGACCGGGGGAGGGGTCTGGGGGTTCTGCCGGTGACACGCTGAGGGTCGCCGTCGCCTCCGATGTGCTCCCCAACCCTGCCCTGGGGACGGTGTACGGCGACCGGGCGGCGATCACCTACAGCCTGGCCTACGCGCCTCTGGTGCACGTGGGAACCGACGGCAGCCTGCAACCGGCGCTCGCTACCTCGTGGCGCTACATCGATGAGTCCGAATCGACCAGAAACCGGCTGTTCGAACTGACACTGCGCGATGACGCGCGATTCTCCGACGGCGCCGCCGTCGATGCCGATGCGGTGGCGGGCTGGCTGGCGTACTTCGTCGAGACGGCCGGCCCCTTCAGCGGCGTTCTGGGCCCGGACCCGCAGTTCGAGGCGGTGGATGAGCACACGGTGCGGATCCGGATGACCGCACCCAACCCCGCCGTCGCTTCGATCCTGTCCGATCAGGGCCCCAATATCGGGTTTATCGTCGCACCCGCCGCGGTCGAGAACCCGGACCTGCTCTCCAGCGGGACCTACGGTGCCGGGCGTTATCGGCTCGACAATGAAAGCTCGGTGCGCGGTGACCGCTACGCATATGTGTCCAACGAGCAGTTCTACGATATCGACGCCCCCGACTACCAGAAGGTCGATCTGCGGGTGATCGCCGATCCGGCATCCCGGATTCAGGCGCAGCTGTCCGGTCAACTCGACGTCAGCTCCGGCGATGTGGCGACCGTGGAAGCGGCCAGAGATGCAGGCCTGAACGTCATTTCGGCGGCCCAGGGAGTGGTGTTCCTGACCCTGGACACGGTGAACAACACGACGGTGCCCGCGTTCGCCGATGTCCGGGTCCGGCAGGCGGTCAACCTGGCCATCGACCGCGCCAAGATCGCCAGGGCCATGCTCGGCGAGGTCGGGGTGCCCGCATCGTCGTTCCTGCAGACCGATATCGACGCCGGGCTCGACGACCACTGGGCGTACAACCCCGAGCGCGCCCGGCAACTGCTGGCCGAAGCCGGCTACGCCGACGGGCTGAGCTTCCCGGTCCTGGTGCAGGGCGCCTATCGCGGCAATCGCGGTGAGCCACTGCTGCGCGCGGTCGCCAAGTATCTGTCGGAGGTGGGCATCGACGTGGACATCACGTCCTATCCCACCGACCCCGACTATGCGCGAGATGTCTTCGCGTACAAGGCGCCGATGGTGGCGCTGCTGGACATTCTGTCGGATACCCCGACCATGTACAGCAGCTATCTGGCCCCGGGTGCCGCGTTGAACTTCTTCGGCGGTGACCCAGAACTGGATCGGCTCTATGCCGACGGTGCGGCGGCCGAGGACCCGACCCCGGCCTGGACTCAGATGTGGCAACGCTTCACCGAGCAGGCCTTCGTGGTGCCGCTCGTGGAGGACCCCAACATCCTCTACGTAACCGGCGATGTCGGTGGCATCGAGATGAACCGGGACCACAAGACGGCACTGCCGACAGAGTGGTCGCCGGCCGGTGGTTAGCGCCACCGAGGTCGGTCCGACACAGGGATGGATGATGTGAACACCTCAGATGACAGCGTCGCCACCGTCGAGCCTGAAAGGGCTGCCACGACCGACCTTGCCGGATCGGGCTCGGGGCGGCCCGGACTGGACAGGAAGGGGTGGGCAGGCTATCTCAGCAATCCTACCCTGCATTTTCTCGTGCGTCGGGTGATTTCGGCCGTTGTCCTGCTTTTCGTGGTCTCGGTGCTGAGCTTCGTGCTGCTGGCCCTCACACCGGGTGACGCCGCACGCGCAATCCTCGGAACTCAGGGCACCGCAGAACAATACGCGGCGCTGCGGGCGCAGCTTGGTCTCGACAAGCCGCTGATAACGCAGTACTGGTCGTGGCTGTCCGATGCCGTGCGCGGCGATTTGGGGCAATCCTTGTTCACGTCGCAACCCGTCACCGAGGCCATCCACCAGCGACTACCGGTGACCCTGTCGCTGATCCTCGGTGCGCTGATGCTGAGTCTGGTGTTCGGCATTGGCCTCGGGGTGCTCAGCGCCGTGCGCGGCGGAGTGCTGAGCCGGATGATCGACGGCTTCGCGTTGATCGCCTTCGCCATGCCGACCTTCTGGCTGGGCTCACTACTGATCATGGTATTCGCCGTCCGCTTGGGTTGGTTCCCCGCAACGGGTTATGTCGACTTCTTCCGATCGCCCAGCGGCTGGTTCATATCGCTGGTGCTCCCAATCGCTGCACTGGTCACCGGTGGTGTCGCGGCCGTGGCCAAGCAGGCCCGCGAGGCCATGCTCAATGCGCTGGCCAGTGAGCACATCCGAATGCTCTGGGCCACCGGGATATCGCCGAAGTCCATCGTGTTCCGCCACGCGCTGCGCAATGCTTCACTGCCAGTGGTCACCGTCGTCGGGTGGTTGTTCGTCAACTTCCTAGGCGGCACGGTCTACGTCGAAACAGTCTTCGCATTACCGGGACTGGGTGTCATGACGGTGAATGCGGCAACCCAGCACGATATTCCGATCATCCAGGGCACGGTCGTCTACATCACCGCGCTGGTGGTGATCGTCAATCTGCTCGTCGACCTGACCTATCACGGGCTCGACCCACGAGTGAGGATCCAATGACATCGGCACACATGAATCCGGACAGCGCCGGCGAGGCGACTGCAGCCAGTTCGCCGGGGTTCATCCGACGGCTCATCGGGCGCCGCAGCGCGCTGTGCTGCCTGATCTTCCTGGCGCTTGTCGTGCTCGCGGGCCTGGTATCACCATCCGTGTTTCCAGACGTGGCCTACCAGCACGCGGCCGACCTCGACGCTGTGCGTCAGCTGCCGAGTCTCGCGCATCCACTGGGCACTGACACGCTGGGCCGAGATGTGTTGCAGCGACTATTGGTCGGCACCAACGTCACGCTGCTGGGTGTTGTCCAGGCCCTATTGGTGGTGCTGGCCGTCGGTGTGCCGTGTGGGCTGGCCGCGGGATATTTCGGGGGCCGGTTCGACAGGGCGACGATGTGGATCTCCGACGTCGTGTTCTCGATACCCGGAGTAGTGGTGGTGCTTATGGTGCTCTCGATATTCCGGCAGAGCATGACCGCCGCCATGGTGACCTTCGGACTGCTGATCACGCCGATCATGCTGC
>NZ_JBSFPX010000154.1:0-18621 GCF_053588415.1 Mycobacterium sp. NPDC003449 | reverse complement strand
CCGCGAGCAGACACAAAACTGCCCTGAATCTCCGGATTTGGGGCAGTTTTGTGTCTGCTCGGCACGTCACGGGACGGGTTGCGTTCAACCGCAGTTGAGCCGCGACACTCGCGGCCATGGACATCAGCATCGCGCTTCCGACGTTCGCCGACCCCGGCACCGAGATCCCCGACATCCTGTCGATAGCCCGCCGTGCCGAGGCGCTGGGGTTCGACGGGATCTGGGCGGGTGACCATTTGAGTACCGGTGCACCGTTTCTGGAGAGCGTGGTGGCGCTCAGTGCCGCGGCGGCCGTGACCGAGCGGCTACGGCTGGGCTTCGGTGTGCTGTTGCCGGCGCTGCGCCCACAGGCGTGGGTCGCCAAACAGGTCGGCTCGCTGCAGACGCTGTCGGGTGGCCGGGTCCTGCTCGGGGTCGGGGTGGGTGGTGCCCCTGCCGTCGAGTGGGCCGCGGCCGGAGTGCCGATGTCGGGACGTGGCCGCCGCACCGACGAGATGCTGCGGGCGATGCCCGGGCTGTTGTCCGGCGCGCGTACCTCCCTGGGCACCGAGTCCGGAGCGCCGACGATCACGCTGCAGCCTGCCGTGCCCATGCCGCCGGTGTGGATCGGAGGAGCCTCGGACGCCGCGCTGCGCCGCACGGTCGACTATGGGATCGGTTGGCTGGCTTCGCTGTTGAGCCCCGACCAGATCGCGGCACGGCGAGCCGTGCTGACCGGGATGGCACAGGCCCGTGGTGTCGCCGCCCCGCGGATCGGCACCACATTGTTCACTGCGCTGGCCGGTGCCGACCGGGAGAGCGCGGTGCGCTGGTTGCAGAGCCTGCTCGTCCCGCGCGAGATCGCCGACTCGATGACGATCGCGTCGGTGGCCGAATTCGAGGACAGGCTCGGCCGTTACCGCGAAGCCGGGGTATCGCATGTCGTCGTCAACGCCGGGACGCAGAACCCGCGTGAGCAGTATGAGGTCCTCGCAGCGACAGTGGAACACTGACGTCGACGCGAAAATGCGGACACTGCACCAACTCCGGCCCGTGCCGGCATTCGAGCAGCCGATTCAGGTAGTCCCTGGCCCGGGTGAGCTCGTCGATCCGGGCGTCGATCTCACCGATCTGCTGCGTGACCGTGCCCTGCCACCGGACCTGCGGCTCGAGCAGTGCGGCGATGTGATCGATCGACATGTTCCCTTCGCTGCGCCACCGATCGATCAGGGCGATGCGGTACACCTGCTCGGCGTCGTAGATGCGTTGTCCGGACCGCCGGCCCGGTACCACCAGGCCGCAGCGTTCCCAATAGTGCAGGGTCGACAACGGCAGGCGGAAATGATCGGCCACCTCGCGGATCGTGGCGTAATCGGTCATCGGTCAATTGGACCGCAGTCGCACCTGTCGATGTGGTGTCCCTTCCCCGCGAGCAGACACAAACCTGTCCAAAAACGCGTGAAAACAGGCAGTTCTGTGTCTGCTCGGCGGGGAGGGGGCGTACCTTCTTGACACCTGTCAAGTGGCGCCGGTTACAGTGCCTTCATGCAGATCCGCGAGCACGCCACGGCCAGCCCCGACAAGCCTGCGATCATCCTCCACCCGTCGGGCACCGTCGTCACCTTCGGTGAGCTCGAGGCGCGGGCCAACCGCCTGGCCCACTATCTCCGCGCCAACGGCCTGCACGAGGGCGATGCGGTCGCGATCCTGATGGAGAACAACGAGCACATGCACGCGGTCATGTGGGCCGCGCGCCGCAGTGGCCTCTACTACGTGCCGATCAACACCCACCTCACCGCGGCCGAGGCCGCCTACATCGTCGACAACAGCGGTGCCAAGGCCATCGTCGGCTCGGCCGCGCTCACGGACGTCCTCGCCGGCCTGGCCGACGAGCTGCCCGACGGGCTGCCGGACATCCGGCTGATCGCCGCCGGCGACCTGGACGGCTGGCGGCGCTACCCGGAGGCGGTCGCCGATCAACCGGACACCCCGATCGACGACGAGATCGAAGGCGACCTGCTGCAGTATTCCTCCGGCACGACGGGCCGGCCCAAGGGCATCAAACGTGAACTGCCGCATGTGCCGCCGTCCGAGCACCCCGGCCTGATGGCGGCCCTGGTCGGGTTCTGGATGCAGCCGGACTCGGTGTACCTGAGCCCCGCGCCGCTCTACCACACCGCGCCGTCGGTCTGGTCGATGCAGACCCTGGCTGCCGGGATCACCACGGTGGTGCTGGAGAGATTCGATGCGGAGGGCTGCCTGGACGCCATCCGCAAACACGAGGTGACGCACGGCCAGTTCGTCCCGGTGATGTTCACCAGGATGCTGAAACTTCCCGAATCCGTTCGGAATTCCTATGATGTGTCGAGCCTGCAGCGGGTCATGCACGCCGCCGCGCCGTGCCCGGTGGAGATCAAGAAGCAGATGATCGACTGGTGGGGGCCGATCGTGGACGAGTACTACGCCTCTTCGGAGGCCATCGGCGCGACCCTGATCACCGCCGACGAGTGGCTGGCCCATCCCGGTTCGGTCGGCAGGGCGATGACTGGCGTCGTGCACATCCTCGACGAGGACGGCAACGAGGTGCCGACAGGTCAGGCCGGGGAGATCTTCTTCGAAGGGGGTGCGGACTTCGAATACCTCAACGACGCCGAGAAGACCACATCCTCCCGCGATGCGCGCGGCTGGAAGACCGTTGGCGATATCGGATACCTCGACGAGGACGGCTACCTGTACCTCACCGATCGGCGCCACCACATGATCATCTCGGGTGGGGTCAACATCTATCCGCAGGAAGCCGAGAACATGCTCGTCATCCACCCGAAGGTGATGGATGCCGCGGTGTTCGGCATCCCCGACGACGAGATGGGCCAGGCCGTCAAGGGCGTGGTGCAGACCGTCGACCCGGCCGATGCCACACCGGAATTCGCCGACGAGTTGCTGGTGTGGCTGCGCGACCGACTGTCGCACTACAAGTGCCCCCGGTCGATCTCCTTCGAGGCCCAGCTGCCCCGCACCGACACTGGCAAGTTGTTCAAGCAGGGGCTCATCGAGAAGTTCTCGTGACCGGTCCGGTCGAGCTGGCCGGCGGCGTGCTCGTCGCCGTCGGAACACCCCACGACGACGCGGTTTTCACCCTGGTGAAGGAACCCTCCGACGACCCGCGCACGGTCGCGGTTCCGTCGGTGCTGGGTGCGATGGCCGAGCTGACCGAGCGCTGCCAGCGGTGGCCACAGGCCGCCGCGGTATGCGGGGACGTGTTGGGTTCGGTCGACGTCCACGCCGCGGCGCTCCCCGGCGTCATCACCGAGTCGCTGGCCTATTCGACGTTGCAGTCCGGTCCGGAGTTCGCCCGCTGGCTGGCCGAGCGCGGTCCGGCAACGGTGCCCGAGCCGCCCGATCCGGTGGTCGCCGAACGCGTCGGTGAGGTGCTGCGGGTGAACTTCAATCGCCCGCAACGACACAACGCGTTCTCGACCGACGCCCGCGCGGCGCTGCTGGAGGCCCTCGAGGTGGCGCGGGTCGACCCGTCCGTCGAGGACGTGGTGCTGGCCGGCAACGGGCCGTCCTTCTGCAGCGGTGGCGACCTGGCCGAGTTCGGCTCGTTCGACGACCCGGCCAGCGCACACCTGGCGCGCACACGGCACAGCCCGGCACTGGTGCTCGACGAACTCACCTCCCGCCTGGGCCGGCGCTGCCGCGCCGAGGTGCACGGCCAGGTGCTGGGCAGCGGGCTGGAGATGGCCGCCTTCTGCGGATGGGTGCGCTGCGATCCGGGGGCCACCCTCGGCCTGCCCGAACTCGCGCTCGGCCTCATCCCCGGTGCGGGCGGAACCGTGAGCATCACCCGGCGCATCGGCCGGTGGCGCACGGCGTACCTCGTGCTGTCCGGCCGCACCATCGACGCCGCGACGGCGCTGGCCTGGGGCCTGGTCGACGAGGTGGGGCCGGTACCGTCCTGATCCCGCGGTCGGCGAGATGGCATAGTGCCAGGTGTGACTGGTGGCCCGTTTTTCGACGACCTGCAGGTCGGCCTGGTTTTCGATGCCGCACCGTCGATGACGCTGACCGCGGGTACGGCGGCTGCCCACCAGGCGATCCTCGGCGACCGGATGCGGCTGTCGCTGGACGGCGAACTCGCGGCGGCGGTCACCGGTGCCCCGGGGGCGCTGGCCCATCCGGGGCTGGTCTGCGACGTCGCGATCGGTCAGAGCACCCTGGCGACCCAGCGGGTCAAGGCCAACCTCTTCTATCGCGGACTGGCCTTCCACCGCTACCCGGTGCTCGGGGACACGCTTTACACCCGCACCGAAGTCGTTGGACTCAAGCAGAATTCGAGCAAGCCCGGACGTGCGCCGACCGGGCTGGCCGCGCTGCGGATGACCACCGTCGACCAGCAGGACCGCAAGGTCCTCGACTTCTACCGGTGTGCGATGTTGCCGTTGTCGGGCGAACTGGAGACCGGGCACGCCGACGACCTGTCGGGCATCGGTGCCGAGCCCGCACCCGATCCGACCACCGGCTGGGATGCCGAGGCGTTCCTGGCCAGGGTCCCCGGTCCGCATTTCGACCCGGGGATGGCCGGAACCGTGTTGCGCAGCACCGCCGATACCGTCAGCAGCGCACCGGAACTGGCCCGGCTGACCTTGAACATCGCTGCCACCCACCATGATTGGCGGGTAGGCGGGCAACGCCTGGTGTACGGCGGGCACACCATCGGGCTGGCCCTGGCGCAGGCCACCCGCCTGCTGCCGAACCTGGTCACGGTGCTGGGCTGGGCGTCCTGCGACCACACCGGGCCGGTGCACGAGAACGACACGCTCTATAGCGAGCTGCAGGTCGAGTCGGCACAACCGGCGGCCCGGGGCGGGGTGCTGAACCTGCGGTCACTCGTGTTCGCCGCGGGTGGACCGGACGGTGCCGACCGGCAGGTACTGGACTGGCGGTTCAGTGCCCTGATGTTCTGAGCTTCGGATATGTCGGTGCTGGTCCGGGCGCAACAGGTGGCCGACGCGTTCGCCGCGGCCACCGGGGTCGACGTCGACGCCGGGGAGATCCTCACCGGCCGGGCCGCGTTGCTCGGCATCGCCCCCCGTGGACGGATCTCGGCCGGCGGGGCGACCCGGCTGCTGGCGACCAGGGACCGCAACTGGTGTGCGCTGACGCTGTCGCGCGACGAGGACGTCGACGCCGTCCCCGCCCTGTTGGAGGTCGACGAGGTGAAAGCCGATCCGTGGCCCGCGGTGGCGCAGTGGGCCGGGCGATGCGATGCCGCCGACGCGGTGGACCGGGCGCGGCTACTCGGATTACCTGCCGCCGTGCTCGGCGAGACCACCGCCGCGCCACCACGGATCGGTGCCAGGTGGACGCGCGGCGCCGCCGGCGGCCTGTCCGGGCTGCTGGTGGCCGACCTGTCTTCGATGTGGGCCGGGCCGCTGTGCGGACAGCTTCTGCTGCGGGCCGGGGCCACGGTGGTGAAGGTCGAGAGCCGGGCCCGTCCCGATGGCACACGGGCCGGGCCACCGGTTTTCTTCGACTGGATGAACAGCGGAAAACTGTCCTATGCCGTCGATTTCGCGGAGCCGCGGGACCTGGCGGCCCTGTTGGACGTCGCCGACGTGGTAATCGAGGCGTCGCGACCGGCCGCGCTGTGCCGGCGTGGGCTCGGCCCGGATTCGGTGGCCCCACGGGTGGGCCGGGTCTGGCTGCGGATCACAGGTCACGGGACGATCGGCCCGCGGGCCGACTGGGTGGCGTTCGGTGACGATGCGGCGGTGTCGGGCGGGTTGGTCGGATACCGCGATGGCACACCGATTTTCACCGGCGACGCGATTGCCGACCCGCTGACCGGGTTGCACGCCGCGCTCGCGGTCGCGCAGTCATGTGCCCGCGGCGGCGGTGACCTGGTCGAGTTCGCCATGGCCGCGGTCGCGGCGGGTTACCCGGCGGGCGGTGCCGAGGCTTCGGTCACGGCGCCCCCGATCCCGAAGGCCGGTCCGGTGCTGGGGTCCGACGACGAGGCCGTGCGCCGGCTGGTATCGGAAAGGACGGCATGCTGATTCAGCGCGGCACCCGGCTGGACGGAACGGTCGGCGACATCCGGGTGGGGGAGCGGATCGAGGAGACGGCCACCACCCTGTCGCCCAACCCCGGTGAGGAGGTGCTCGACGCCGCGTTCGGCACCGTCATCCCCGGCCTGCATGATCATCACCTGCATGTGTACTCGGCTGCCGCCGAACAGGATTCGGTGCGGGTCGGCCCGGCGCAGGCGCGCGAGCGCGACGGTCTGGCCGGCATGCTGGCCGCCGCGGAACCGGGTGCCGACGGTTGGATCCGCGCGGTCGGCTACCACGAGGCGGTGGCCGGCCCGCTGCACCGCGACCTCCTCGACGCGGTGGCGCCGCCGGTTCCGGTCCGGGTCCAGCACCGCAGCGGGGTGCTGTGGACGCTGAACTCGCCCGGCCTGGCCCTCGTCGGCCGCGACGACCATCCCGACGGACGGCTGCGAAGTGACGACCCGTCCTGGCAGGAGGCGTTGCCGCGCCGGGAGACCCGGCTCGACAGGTTCGGTGACCGGCTGAGCGGATATGGCGTCACCGGTGTCACCGACGCCACCCCGGACCGGGTGGACCCGATCACCGGTCTGCGGCAACGCGTGCACCTGTTGGGGGCGGGAAAGAAGATCCTGCACGACGACGATCTGGATCTCGACGCACTCGCGACGTGGATCGGCGAACGGCACAGTGCCGGAACGCCGGTCGCCGTGCACTGCGTGACCGACGCGCAACTCATCGTCACCATGGCCGCGCTGCGGGCGGCGGGTGCACACCCGCAGGACCGGATCGAGCACGCCGCCGTGGTTCCCGAGGATTGCCTGGCCGATCTGGTCGCGCTCGGCGTCACCGTGGTGACCCAGCCCAACTTCGTGGCCGAACGGGGCGATCAATACCGCGACGATGTGCCCGCCGCCGAACACGGCCGGTTGTGGCGGGTGGCCTCGCTGCTGCGGGCGGGCGTCCCGGTGGCGTTGTCGACCGACGCACCATTCGGCGGGGCCGACCCTTGGGCGGCGATGCGGGCCGCGGTGCACCGCAGAACTCCGCGGGGCGCGCTGCTCGGACCTGACGAATGCATCGGGCCGAGAGCGGCTTTGACGCTGTTCCTGGGCGATGCCGGCTACCCGGCCCGGCCGAGACACATCGAACCGGGGCAGCCCGGCGACCTGTGCGTGCTGTCAGCGCCACCGGAGCGGGCCCTCGCCGAGCTCGACGCGGACCTGGTCGCGGCGACCGTCATCGGCGGTCGCGTGGTGTTCGTCCGGTGAGCGTCTGGCGCACGGCAGGCATGCCCGCACTGCTCGCCGCCGCGGCGCTCGGATTCACCGGGTTCGCCCTACTGCTGCCGGTGGCCCCGATGTGGGCGGTGCACAACGGCGCCGACAATCTCGGTGCGGGCCTGGTCAACAGCGTGCTGATGGCGTGCACGGTGCTGGCGCAGCTGCTGGTGCGGCGGATGATGCGGAGCCTCGGTGCGCCGATCACGCTGGCGATCGGACTGGTGTTGCTGGGCGCACCGGCACTGGCGCACCTGGCGGCCGGGTCGCTGTGGTCGGTGCTGGCGCTGTCGGCATTGCGGGGCTTGGGTTTCGGCATCCTCACGGTCTGCGGCGTCGACGGTGTCGCGGGCCTGGTCGCCCAGGAGAAGCGTGGCCGGGCGGTCGGAGCGTACGGACTGGCCATCGCCGCACCACAATTCGTCCTCACCCCGGCCGCCCCGTGGCTGGCCGAACACGTCAGCTTCGAATCGGTCTTCGTGCTGGCAGCCGCCCCGCTGCTGGCCGTGCCGCTGGCCCTGGCATTCACCCATCCTGTCCCGGAACCACCACGGCCGCACGGTGACCGGCTCACCGTGACGCGGGGACTGGTCGGCTCCATCGCGGCGCTGGTGGTGATCACCTCCGCCGGCGGCGCGATCCTCACGTTCACACCGCAATTCACCCACGCCGGTGCGTCATTCGCGGCGTTGCTGGCCCTGACCGGCGCGGCGGCGCTGTTCCGGTGGCTGATCGGCGGTGTTGCGGACCGGCTGGGCCCGGCCCGGTTCATCGGGCCGATGCTGTATCTGGGCGCGGTTGGCCTGGTACTGATCGCGGCCGGGATCCTGCACGGCGGTGCGTTGATCATCGCCGGTGCGCTACTGGTCGGCGTCGCCTACGGGGCGTTGCAGAACGTCACACTGGTCCAGGCGTTCGCCGCGACCGGTGAACATGCCCGCGGCGCGGTGAGCGTGGCCTGGAACGTGGGATTCGATGCGGGCACCGGTCTCGGTGCGATGGCGGTCGGGGCGATGGCCACCTCGGGCTCGTTCCCGATGGCGTTCGTGGTGCTGGCCGTCGGCTGCGCGGCGATCGGCGTGGCCTGGACCGTCCTCCGTGGCCTGCGGGCCGGAGGCTAGCCGGGCCTACGCGAAAGCCTCCCGTAGGTAGGCGGTTTGGCGGCCCCGGAACCCCCGGGCGACCTTCGTCTTCGACGCGATGATGTCGAACCCGTGGAACGCACCGTCGACCACCTCGGCCTCGCACGGCACGCCGGCCTCGCGCAGTCGCGCCGCGTAGGCGACGTTCTCGCCGTGGAACAGGTCCAGCGTGCCGACACCGATCCAAACCGGCGCCAGGTTGGACAGATCGGGGTGCCGGGCCGGTACGGCGATGCTGGGATCGGCCTGCCCGAGATAGCAGGACCAGCCCAACCGGTTGCTGCCCTGCGTCCACAACCGGTGGCCGGGGTGGTCATGCTCGGGCCCCACCGTGCGGTCGTCGAGCATCGGATAGACCAGCAGCTGTGCGCTGAGCGGGAACTCGCGGTCGCGGGCCAGTAGCGCCACCGCGGCGGCCAGGCCACCGCCGGCGCTGGCCCCGCCGACCGCGACCCTGGCCGGGTCGACGGCGGGCAGCGCGGCCAGCCAACCCAGTGCCGAGTAGCAGTCCTCGAGCGCCGCCGGGTACGGATGCTGGGGTGCCAGGCGGTATTCCACCGACGCGACGGTCGCGCCGAGTTCGTCGGCGAAGTACCGGCACAGCGCGTCGTCCTGGGCGGCGCTGCCCAGCACGAGGCCGCCGCCGTGCAGCCAGAGCAGCGCCGGTGTCGGCCCGCTCACCCCGGCCGGCCGGAACAGCCGCACCCCGGCACCCGAGGTCAGCGTCAACACCTCGACATCCTTCGGCGTCCGCAGGGCCATCAGCGCGGACAGGCGCTGCAGGATCGGCAGCGTGGCCCGGTTCAACAGGCGTCGGGGTATTCGCCGGGCGATGTGTTCGAGGTCGGGATGGAATTCGGGCGCTGAACGGTTGGCCGACGTCACACCGTACGTTCTACCGTGCGGCCGATAGTTACGTAAGCAAAGTCTCGAAAGCCACCCGATCCCCCCGGTAGAGCGCGCGGACCAGCTCGATCGGCACCCCGTCGGTGTCCAGCGACCGGCGGTTGAGCAGCAGCATCGGCATGGCCGTCGTCGACTCCAGCAGGGCGGCCTCGCGGGGTGCGGCCAGCGCGGTCTCGATCCGCTCGGTGGCCGACCCGAACTCCACACCGCCGGCCCGGATCGCCGCGTAGAGCGAGGTCGCCGGGTCGAACCGGTCCCGGAGATCGGCGAACCGGGATACCGCCAGGTAGGTGCTCTCCAGGCCGATGCGCTGATCATCAGCCAGCAGCACGCGTTCCAGGTGCATCACCGGCGCATCGACGGCGACACCGAGCCCGGCCGAGAGCTCGGCGGTGGCCCCGACGGTTTCCCAGGTGACCAGGACGCGGCCGGGTGTCCGGCCCATCGCCAGCGCGCCCTCGGTGTAGGACTGCAAGCCGAGCGGCTGGGTGAGTTTGGGCCGCGCTACCACGGTGCCGCGGCCGCGCCGCTCGATGCGGCCCGCCACCAGCAGCTCGTGCAGCGCCTGGCGCACCGTCTCGCGCGCCACCCCGAACCGCACGGCCAGTTCCCGTTCCGCCGGTACCGGGTCACCCTCGCCGAGACCCGCGAGCATCGTGTCCAGCGCGGTACGGATCACATACGGTTTGGGCAGGGGTTTGGGCAGCGGTTCCAGCGCGGGGTCGGACACGGTCACTTTCCTTTTCGGACAACCCGTTCGGCGACGGCGAGGACGCCATCGACCGTCATGGCACGGCCGTCGGGATCCTTCGCGGCGTCGTCGTAGCGGCGGAGCCGCACGGCGTCGCCGAACCAGGGGTGGTTGACGAAGTCGCCGTCGACGGCGGGCCCGCCCTGTCGGTGCAGCGACGCGATCGAGGTGTCCGACAGCGCATAGGCCGGATCGGTCGCCGCGAGGTAGCGCTTGGCGGCGACATGCGCCCCGGCCAGCCAGCCCACCCGCGCGCCGAATCGGGGCGTCAGCCAGTCCATGGCGAACCGGTCGTGCCGGTCGGCGCCAGGACCGCCGAACAGCGGGCTGTGGGCCAGGTCGTGCAGGGCCGCGGCCAGGATCAGTTCGTCGTCGGCGCCGTCCTCGGCGGCCCGGGCCGCGGACTGCAGGGCGTGGTCGAGTTCGTCGACGGCGTCCTCGTCCCAGACCCCGCGCAGCGAGCGCAGCACCCGGCCGACCTCTTCGACGTGTCGCATGCCGACAGCCTAACCCATTTGGTCTATACCAATTCTTAACCTGCTGTTCGGCGACACAACATCACCAGGACCGCGGGCCGTCGTGATCGGCGGAGAAGCTCATGGACCATGCGGGTGACGATCATCGGTGGCGGCATCCTGGGAACCGCGCACGCGGTGGAGGCCGTGCATCGCGGGCATCGGGTGGTCCAGCTGGAACGCGAGAGCGAGGCGCGCGGCGCCACCGTGCGCAACTTCGGCCTGGTGTGGGTGTCGGGCCGGTCGACCGCGGAACTCGAAGCGGCCCTGCGATCGCGGGAACTGTGGGAGAAGCTCGGCGCCGACATCCCGGGTATCGGCTTTCGCCCCGCCGGATCGATCACACTGCTGCGCACACCGGGCGAACTGGCGGTGGCCGAGGAAGCCGCGGCCGGCTCCGACGCCGGCCACCGCGGGTTCACCCTGTTGGAACCCGACCAGGTGCGCACGCTCAACCCGGCGCTGCGTGGACGCTATCTGGCCGGACTGCACTGTGCGGTCGACGCCGCGGTGGAATCGCGCCAGGCCCTGCCCGCGATCCGCGAATATCTCTCCGCCACCGGACGTTACGAATTCTTCCCCGGATCCGAGGCCCGCTCGGTCGACCGGGGCGCGGTGCGCGACGACCGTGGCAACCTCTACGAGTCCGACCTGGTGCTGGTCTGCGCCGGGGCCGCGCACGGCGGTCTGGTGCGCGACCTCGCAGGTGAACTTCCGGTGCGACGGGTCCGGCTGCAGATGATGCAGACCGAACCGCTCGACGAGCCGCTGACCACCGCCATCGCCGATGCGGACAGTTTCCGCTACTACCCCGGATTCGCCGGCCCCGCGCTGGACACCTTGCGCAACAGCCAATCCCAGCATCCGGTGGCCGAGGCGCAGCATATGCAGCTGCTGTGCGTGCAGCGCCTGCACGGAGGTCTGACCATCGGTGACACCCACGAGTACGCCGAGCCGTTCGACTTCGACGTGCACGAGGCGCCCTACGGCTATCTGGTCAAGGTCGTCGAGGACTTCCTCGGCCGCAAACTGCCGCCGATCCGGCAACGGTGGGCCGGCGTCTACAGCCAGTGCCTGGACCCGCACCAGTTGGTGTGCCGGGCCGCGCCGGAGGACGACCTGTGGGTGATCACCGGGCCGGGCGGACGCGGGATGACGCTGGGGCCGGCCATCGCCGAGCAGACCGCCGATCTCATCGCCCTCTGAGCAGAAGGAAACCATGCGGAAACCAGACATCCAACTCGCCGTCGTCGACATGGCGGGCACCACCGTCGCCGACGACGGCCTGGTGGTCAGCGCATTCGACGCCGCGGCCACCGCGGCGGGTATGCCCGGCGAAGGCGCACAGCGCGAGCAGGCCCGCCAGTACGTGCTCGACACCATGGGGCAATCGAAGATCGTGGTGTTCCGCGCCCTGTTCGGCACCGAGGAGCTGGCCCAGACCGCCAACGCCGAATTCGAGCGGGCCTACGCCGAGTTGATCGACAACGGGTGCGCCACCCCGATCGACGGTGCGGCGGACGCGATTTCGGAGATCCGCGAATCCGGTGTCCGGGTCGCGTTGACCACCGGATTCAGTGCGGCCACCCAGGGCAAGCTGCTGGCCGCACTGGGCTGGCAGGGCCTGGCCGATCTGGCGCTGGCGCCGGGTGACGGCGTCCGCGGCAGGCCCTACCCGGATCTGATCCTGACCGCGCTGATCCGGCTGCGGGCCGAGGGCGTGGACAACGTTGCGGCGTTGGGGGACACCACCAGCGATATCGAATCCGCCCGGCGGGCCGGTGTCGCGATCGCCGCGGGCACCCTCACCGGTGCACACGACGAGGAGCAGCTGCGCGGTGCCGGAGCCACCCATGTCGTCGGCTCCATCACCGATTTCGCCGACCTCCTGGTCCGCGGCTAACAGAGAAGAGTCCCATGAAACCTCGTAAATTCGCGCGCGCCACCGCAATCACAGCCGCAGTGCTGGCCGCGACGCTGACCGCGGCCTGCGGCGGCACCGGGACGTCCGGTTCCGGCGAGTCGGGCACCATCACGGTGTACAGCGCTGACGGCCTGGGCTCCTGGTACAAGACCACCTTCGACAAGTTCACCGAGGACACCGGCATCGGCGTCAACCTGGTGGAGGCCGGATCGGGTGAGGTGGTGTCCCGGGTGGAGAAAGAGCAGTCCAACCCGCAGGCCGATCTGCTGGTGACGCTGCCGCCGTTCATCCAGAAGGCCGACGAATCCGGCCTGTTGGTGTCGAACGGGGTTGACACCACCGGGATTTCCGGGGACCAGGTGGGCCCGCAAGGCCGCTACATCCCCATCGTCAACAATGCGCTGAGCTTCATCGCCAACCCGGGTGCCCAGCCCGCCCCGGCCACGTGGGACGACCTGCTCGCCCCGCGGTTCAAGGGCAAGCTGCAGTACTCGACGCCGGGGCAGGCCGGCGACGGCACCGCGGTACTGGTGCTGCTGCAGCACCTGCGCGGCAAGGACGGAGCGCTCGACTACCTGACCAAGTTGCAGGCCAACAACGTCGGGCCGTCCTCGTCGACCGGCAAGCTGCAACCCAAGGTCAGCAACGGCGAACTGCTGGTCGCCAACGGTGACGTGCAGATGAACCTGGGTTCGATCAAGGACGACGGGTCGAAGTTCGCCATCTTCATCCCGGCCCACGACGGTAAGCAGACCACGGTGTCGCTGCCCTACGTCGCAGGGGTCACCAAAGGGGCACCGCACGCCGCGGACGCCAAGAAGCTGCTGACCTACCTGCTCTCCGAGGACGTGCAGAAGACCGTCGCCACCGATGCGTTGGGCATTCCGGTCCGGCAGGACCTGGCCTCGACCGTCGACGCGGCGGCCAACACCCCCGCCGGTGTGCTGAACGGCGTCGAGCTGTGGGTGCCGGATTGGAACGCGGTGCTGGCCGATCTGGATACCGACGTCGCGGCCTACCAGAAGGCCACCGGGAACTGAGATGACCGACACCGGACTGGGCCGGGCACGACCGGATACCGCTCGGCGCAAGGCGCGAGAGCAGGAGGCCCGCACCCCGGCGATCACCTTCGACCGGGTGGGGGTGTCCTACGGTCGGGGTAAGCGGCTCACCCAGGCCCTTGTCGACTTCAACCTGCGGGTGGCGGCCGGCGAGACCGTCGCGCTGCTGGGTCCGAGCGGCTCCGGAAAGTCCACCGCGCTCAACGCGCTGGCCGGTTTCGTGCGGCCAACGTCCGGCACGGTCCGGTTGGCCGGCCTCGACGTCACCGACCTGCCGCCGGCCCGGCGCGGCATCGGGGTGGTGTTGCAGTCGTATGCGTTGTTCCCGCATATGCGGGTCGCCGACAATGTGGCGTTCGGACTCAGGGCGCAGCGGGTGCCGCGCGCCGAGATCGGCTCGCGGGTGGCCGAGGCGCTCGATCTGGTCGGCATGGCCGCATACGGAAAGCGGCTGCCCCGTGAGCTTTCCGGTGGTCAGCAGCAGCGGATCGCGATCGCGAGGGCGTTGGCGATCCGGCCCAAGGTGCTGTTGCTCGACGAGCCGCTGGCCGCGCTGGACGCCCAGCTACGACAGTCGATGCTGGCCGAGTTGCAGCGGCTCAAGGAGTCACTGCCGGATACCGCGATGCTGTATGTCACCCACGATCAGGCCGAGGCCCTGGCGCTGGCCGACCGGATCGTGGTGATGAACAACGCCAGGCTGATGGACGTCGACACCGCCGAGAACCTGTGGAAGCGCCCACCGACCAGCTTCACCGCGGCATTTCTGGGCGGTGCCAACCTGATTCCGTGCACCGTCGGCCGGGTGATCGGCACCTCTGCGCTGGTGACGGTGGCCAACCGCACGGTCAGCGCCGAGGCGCCCCAGCCGGCGGTCGGCAAGATCGACTGGGCCCCCGGGTCTGACGCGCTGCTGTGCATTCGGCCGCATGCGCTGCAGGTGGTATCGCTGGGCAACCGGGATGCCATGCGGGCCAATGTGACTGCGGCGGTGTGGCGGGGTGCGACGACCCGGCTGGTGGTGTCGGTCAACGGGCTGCCGGACCGGCTGGTGGAGATCGACGTACCCGGCCAGGCTCAGTTCGAGGTGGGCAGCGAGATCGGGGTGCGCATCCCGGAGCCGGCCGGGGTGCTCGTGCGGGCCGGCCGGTGACCGCGCTGCTGGACACACCCGTCGGCCAGGCTCCCGAGCGGTCCGCCCGGCCCCGGTCGCGGGCGGCGCTGTGGGCCGTTCCACCGTTGCTGGTCGTGTTGGTCGTGGCGCTCTATCCGCTGCTGCGGGTGTTCGGCGAATCCGCGAGTGCCAGTACCTGGGCGGAGGTGTTGGGCTCGGAGTCGTTCCGGGATGCGTTGTGGCGCACCGTCGCGATCGCGGTCACCTCGACCGTCGGATGTCTGCTCCTCGGCACTTTCCTGGCCATCGTGCTGGCCTTCGTGCCGTTCCCCGGCTCACAGGTGGTGGCCCGGCTGATCGACACCGTGCTGGCACTGCCGTCGTTCCTGATCACCCTGGCGTTCACCTTCCTGTACGGCACCGCGGGCGCGGTCAACGCCGCGATCATGAGCCTCACCGGTGGTGATATGCCGGTGCTGAACTTCCTCTACACCCCGGCCGGCGTCATCGCCGCCGAGATCACGTTCTTCACCCCGTTCGTGGTGCGCCCGCTGCTGGCCGCCTTCTCACTGCTGCCGCGGGCTCAGCTCGACGTCGCGGCCAGCCTCGGTGCATCGCCGTTTCGGGTGCTGCGTTCGGTGATCATGCCCGAGGCCTGGCCGGCGCTGATGGCCGGCGGCAGCCTGGTGCTGCTGTTGACGCTCAACGAGTTCGGCATCGTGCTGTTCACCGGGGCCAAGGGCGTCATCACGCTGCCGGTGCTGATCTACACCCGCGGAATCGTCACGTTCGATCTGCCCGGGGCGGCGGTGATCGCCACCGTGCAGGTGGTGCTGTCGCTGGCGCTGTATGTGGCGTACCGAATGATCTTCGCGCGCATGATGAGTGGGAAGGGGGCGGCCGATGTTGGTGTGGAACCGGCGAAGTAGGATCCTGGTTCTCGCGGTGTTCGCCGCGGTCGTGCTCATCGTGTTCGTGGCGCCGTTGGGCACCGTGCTGCTGGCCGGCCTGGCCGGGTCGTGGACCTCGGCGCTGCCGTCGGACCTCGGGTTCGGCCATTTCGGCGGCGCCCTGTCCGGTGAGAACCTGGCCAGCCTCTCGGTGAGCCTGCAGACCGCCTTCCTGGCCGGGGCCATCGCGCTGGTGCTGGGCACCTGGGCCGCGCTGGCCGCCCGGGAATGCCCGGACTGGTTGCGGCACACCACCGATGCGGTGTTTCACCTGCCGATCGCCGTACCGTCGGTGGCGATCGGGCTCGGCCTGCTGATCGCCTTCAACGCGCAGCCGTTCCTGCTGGGCGGCACCCGCTGGATCGTCGTCCTGGCCCACACCGTGTTGGTGCTGGCGTTCGCGTTCAGCGCGGTGTCGGCCGCGCTCGACCGGCTCGACCCGGCCTACCGGCAGGCGGCCGAATCCCTCGGCGCCGGGCCGGTGCGGGTGCTGACCCGGGTGACCCTGCCGTTGTTGATGCCCGCGCTCGGCGCCGCCGCGGGCCTGGCCGTGGCGCTGTCGATGGGTGAGCTCGGGGCCACCGTGATGGTCTATCCGGCGACCTGGAAGACGTTGCCCGTCACCATATTCGGGTTGACCGACCGGGGCCAGGCGTTGCAGGCCGCGGCGTGCACCAGCATTCTGCTGCTGGTCACATTGCTGGCGCTGGTGGCGCTCGGCCGGATCCGGGGCCGCGCCGCCCTGCGGTAGTCCCCTTGCTCCGCGAGCGTGCGGGTCTGCTGGTCGACACGCCGCTCCCAGGCAGCATTTCGCGCACGCTCGTCGCGTTTCAGCGTGCAGATTCTACTGCTTAGATATCGGATCCGCAGTCGGCCGCCTCGTCGCTGCACTCGCTGGAATTACCCAACGCGCCGGCCGCCACCGTGCTGTCGCCGCCCTTGCTGCTCGTCGCTGACGCCCTCGCCGCCGACGAGCGTGCTCGAACTGCCGACGAAATCCGGCGCGCCGGGCGACAGACGCGCACGCTGGCGGAGCAAGGTGCTGAATTACTTCAGCAGCGGATCGCGGGGGAGGCCGAGGATCCGCTCGGCGATCGTGTTGCGGGTGATCTCCGAGGTGCCGCCGGCGATCGTCATCGCCCGGTTGCCCAGGTAGGCCCTGGTCAACTTCGGGGTCTGCCCGGTCACCGCGGCCGTGCCGGCCAGGTCCATGCCGAGCTCGGTCAGCCGCTGCGAGTGCTCGGCCACCAGCAGCTTGGTGACATTGCCCTCCGGGCCCGGCTCCGCCCCGGCGATCGCCCGGGTGACCCGGCGCAGGTTGAGCAGCCGCAGGGTGTGGCCGACGGCGATCACCTCACCGGCCCGCAGCACATACCGGTCACCGGCTTCCGACGAATCCAGCAGGGCCACCAGGTCGTCGGCACCGAATCCGGTCGGTGCCGCGGACCCGCCGCCGATCGAGATGCGCTCATTGCCCAGCGTGGCCCGCGCCACCAGCCAGCCCTTGTCGACGTCGCCGACCACATCGGCGTCGGGGACGAACACATCGTCGAAGAACACCTCGTTGAAATGCGCGTCACCGGTCAGCCCACGCAGCGGATTCACCGTCACACCAGGGGCTTTCATATCGATTGCCATCATCGTGACGCCGGCGTGCTTGGGTGCGTCGGGATTGGTGCGCACGGTCGCCAAACCCCACTGGCAATGCTGGGCCAGGCTGGTCCAGACCTTCTGGCCGGTGACCCGCCAACCGCCGTCGACCTTCTTGGCGGCGGTGCGGACCGCCGCGGCGTCCGAACCGGCGCCCGGCTCGGAGAACAGCTGACACCACATGACCTGACCGCGCAGCACCGGCTCGACCCAGCGCTCCCGCTGCTCATCGGTGCCGGCCTGGGCGATGGTCAGCGTCACCCAGCCGGTGATGCCCATATCGGCCCGCTCGACGGATGCGAATTCCTCTTCAACGACCAACTGCTCCAACACATCCGCCCCGCGACCCCACGGCTTGGGCCAGTGCGGCACCAGGTATCCCGAGTCGACCAGATAGTCGCGCTTGTCCTCGTCGGGCAGGGCGAGCACCGCCTCGACCGCGTCGCGGGCGGACTGCCGGTACTCCTCGGCCTCGGGTGGCAGCGTGAACGAGGCCCCGTGGGCCTGCCCGCTGCGCTGGCCCTCGACCACGTCGAGCAGCGGATCGGCGCCGTCACCGAGGACCGCGGCCAACGTCCTGGCCCGGCGAAGGTACAGGTGGGCGTCGTGCTCCCAGGTGAACGCGATACCACCGTGCAGTTGGATGTTGTTGTGCACGTTGAAGATCTGTGCACGGATCGCGTGGGAGGCGGCCACCGCGGCGGCGAACCATGCACCGTCCAGGTCGTCGGCGCGGGCCGCGTCCCACACCGCGGCGGTGGTCTGTTCGGCGTCGACGAGCATATTGGCCGCGTGATGTTTGACCGCCTGGAAGGTGCCGATGGTGCGGCCGAACTGTTCGCGCACCTTGGCGTATTCCACCGCCATATCCAGCGCCGCCCAGGACACGCCCACGGCCTCGGCCGAGCCCAGGATGCGCTGCACCGTGCGGGCCGCCCTGGCCGCCCCGCGCAGGATGCGGTCCTCGGGGACGGACACGGCCTGCAGCGACACGGTCCCGATGCTGCGGGTGGTGTCGACCGAGTCCTGCGGGCTCACCGTCACTCCGTCGGCACCCGCATCGAGGACGACGAGGTCGGTCCCGGCCGCGAGCACCAGCACGTCGGCGTCGGGGGCGCCGAGCACCGCGCGGCTCTCCCCGCCGAGTAACCCGTCGGCACCGATGTGCACCGAACCGGCCAGCCCGAGCGCACCGACCTTCGCGCCGCCGGCCAGACCGGGGAGGAGTGCTTCCCGAACGGCGTCGGGTGCGTACCGGTCGATCACCACACCGGCGCACACGCTCGGCAGGAACGG
>NZ_JBSFPX010000153.1:0-19006 GCF_053588415.1 Mycobacterium sp. NPDC003449 | reverse complement strand
AGAGCACGTCACCGGATCCCGCGGTGGCGGCCCAGGACTGCCCGGCCGGGTTGAGATAGGTGGTGTCGCCGGCGTCGGCGATCACCGTGACGTTCCCCTTGAGCAGCAGTGTGACGCCGAGGCGTTCGGCCAGCCCGCGGGCCGCGGCGACCCGGTCGTCGCCGACGGGCCCGCCGGCCAACCGTTGGTACTCGCCGGCGTGCGGGGTGAGCACGGTCGGGGCGTCGCGGTCGATCACCAGGTCCGGGTCGGCGGCCAGCAGGGTCAGCGCGTCGGCGTCGGCGATCACCGGCAGATCGGTGTCCAGCGCGAACCGCAGCGCGTCCCGGGCGGCCTGATCCGTTCCGAGGCCCGGCCCGACCACCCAGGCCTGCACCCGGCCCGCGGACTCGGCACTCGCCGCCGCAACCACCTCGGGCCATTGTGAAAGAACCTGCGGTGCAGCGCTTCCGGCGTAGCGGACCATCCCCGACGTCGCGGCCACCGCGGCTCCCGTGCTGAGCACCGCCGCGCCCGGATACGCCGACGACCCGGACAACACCCCCGTGACGCCCTGGGTGTACTTGTCGTCGTGTGGGCCGGGCAGCGGCCAGAGCGCCCTGACGTCGGCGGCCTGCAACCCGATCAGGTCGGCGGGTGCGAGATCGAGGCCGATGTCGATGAGTTCGACCCGGCCGCAGTCACCGAGCGCATGCACGGGTTTGAGCCCACCGAACGTCACGGTGAGCGCGGCACGCACGTGGGGGCCGTCGGCGACCCCGGTCTGCACGTCGATGCCACTGGGGAGGTCGACGGCGATCACGGGTGCGCTGTTGGCCTCGAATACCGCCGCGGCATCGGGACGCAACGGGCCGCGCCCCGAAATGCCCACGACCCCGTCGATCACCAGATCCGTTGCCGCAGTGATGCCGGAAACCACGCGCCCGCCGGCCCGCCGGAATGCCGCCAAGGCCTTGGCATGGGTGCGCTCCGGCCTCAGCAGGACCGCGTCGGCGGCGGCTCCGCGGCGGCGCAGGAACGTCGCCGCCCAGAGCGCGTCACCGCCGTTGTCACCGGAGCCCACCACCGCGCAGACCCGGCGGCCGGCGACACCACCGGTCCTGGTGGTGAGTTCGCGGGCGATCACCGTCGCCAGACCGTGGGCGGCGCGGCCCATCAGCACACCGTCGGGCAGCGATGCCAGCAGTGGGGCCTCGGCGGCACGGATCGCGTCGGCCGAGTAGTAGTGGCGCATCATCTCCCGTTCCGCTCGACGTGCCCGCGCGTCAACAGGTTACGCGGGATCGCAGGCCGGGGTCAGAGTTTCAGGCCCGGCGCGGCCGCCGGCAGGCCCCGCGAGCGGGCCATCCGCAGCAGCTGGATGTCATAGCTGATGAAGGACACGAGTTCCGCGCCGAGCTGCTCGGCACTGGCGAGATGTATTGCGTCCATCGCCTTGATCGGCCCGGGCAAGGCCGCCGCCCGATCCCGGACGGACGGCGTGACCACTATTTCGTCGTAGTCACCGAGCAGTTGCGCCAACAGATTCGGAAAGCTGCCGACCCGGTCGCAATTCCGCACGACCTCGACGAATCCGATAGTGCTGGTCGCTCCCCGGTACTGCGCATGCCGCATGAGATAACCGCGGAGTGCGCCGGCATTGGGACGACCCGTCGCTTCGGTGACAAGCGCCGAAGCATCGAGATAAATCACGACTCCGCTGTGTTGCGGTGGGTTTCGTCCTCTTCGCGAAACCGCCGCTCCCAATCGCTTTCCTGCCGACGCTCCGCCAGCAACGTCTCCAACGGATCCGGCGCTCCTTCGGGCAGGGTGATACGGGTGAACGTGTCCAGGTCTGCCAGGGTCTTTCCGGATCGTCGCAGCGCCCCGGACGCCTCTAACTCTGCGATCCGACTCCCGTACTTCTTCTGTTGTCCCGGCACCAGCGTGGCAATCACTTTTCCGTGCCGGGTCACTTCGATCGTTTCGCCCTTCTCGGCCCGGGCGAACATCGCGCTGGGGTTGTAGGAGAACTCGCGGACAGACACCGTCGTCATGAGTCATATCCTCCCGCCAGAAATTTGTACCTACACGTACGTACAACAGTGTAGGTACATTTGCGTGGCCGCCGCCCCCTTTGCCGCGAGTTTGACGAAAACGCCGCCTCACATGGTGTTTTACGACATTCTCGTCAGATTCGAGGCACCACCCGCGCGATGATGGCGCCGGCGTCGCGGAGCCGGTCCGGAGCATGCGAGGCATAGCCCAGCACCAGGCCTGCAGGCCCGGGCAGCCGCCGATGCCAGGACAGCGGATGGACAAGCACCCCTGCTTCGCGCAGATCGTCGGCGAGCGCGGCGTCGTCGGCCCCATCGGGGAGGATGACCAGCAGGTGCAGGCCCGCCGCGACTCCGGTTACCGACAGCCCGGGAAGCGCACCGAGCAACGCATCACGCCGGGCCCGGTGCCGCGACCGGGCCATCCGGATGTGGCGGTCGTAGTCGCCGGACTCCAGCAGGCGCGCCAGCACCAACTGCGGCACCGTCGGGCTACCCAGGTCAGTCGCATGCTTGGCCGCCACCAGGTCGGCGAAGCGCCGCCGGGGCGCAACCAACCAGCCCAGTCGCAACGCGGGCGCCAGGCTCTTCGAGGTGCTGCCCGCGTAGGCGATACGGTCCGGCGCCGACGGGTGCAGCGCCGGCACCGGTGCACGGTCGTAGCGATACTCGGCGTCGTAATCGTCCTCGATGATCAATGCCCCGTCCCATTCCAGGAGTTCGCGGCGGCGCTGCGGCCCGAGCACCACCCCGGTCGGGAACTGGTGCGCCGGGGTCAGGAACACCGCGGGGGCGCCCGACGCCGCCAGTTCGTCGACCCGGATTCCGTCGTGGTCGACGGGCACCGGAATCGCCTGCAGCCCCCAGTATTCGAGTTCCTCGACGGCTCCTCGCGATCCGGGGTCCTCGACCGCGATAGTGTCGGCACCGCCGCCGCGCAACTGCTGGGCCAGCAGCGCTGCCGCTTGCGCGACACCGGCCACCACGAGGATCTCGTCGGGGTGCACCCGCAGTCCCCGGGTGCGGCCCAGCCATGGGGCCAGCGCGGCGCGCAGCCGCGGATGCCCACGGGGGTCGCCGTAGCCGAGGTCTTCGGCGGAGGTCTCGGACAGCACCGCACGCTCGGCCCGCAGCCAGATCGCGCGCGGGAACGCCGAGAGATCGGGCACCCCCGGCGAGAGGTCGACGCCCTCCCTCGCGGGGATCCGTGGCCGCGGCAGCCGCTGTGGGGGCAATGCCTGCGGGGGACGCGCGGGCGGCCGGGCGGGCCGGGCCAGCACCACCGTTCCTCCGCCCGACCGGCCACTGACCAGGCCTTCATCGGCGATCCGCCGGTATGCCTCGACTACCACGCCACGCGATATCCCGAGTTCGCCGGCCAGGACCCGGCTGGGCGGCAATCGGATGCCCGCGGTGAGCCTGCCGTCGGCGATCGCGGTGCGCAGCGCATCGACCAGCCAGCCGGTCAGGCCCCGCGTCGGCGCCGAGGCCGGGTCGAGTTGCAGGAAGTCCGCCCCTCGCACACTTTGGTCCATTTCAGATGTCCATATTTGGCGCTGTTTATTGGACCATGATGAGCCCACGCTGGGACCATGTCCAGCACCAGACGCGCGGCGCTCTGCGGCGCGCTCGGCATGACCTTCGTCGGCGGCAGCGTCGCCGTCTCGGGCGCGCTCGCCGACGCTCCACTGCACACCGCACAGGCCCTGCGGTACGCGATCGCCTGCGTGTTGTTGCTCGGCTGGGTGAGACTCACCGGGCGCACGGTCCGACTGCCGCGTGGCACCGAATGGCTGTGGCTGCTGGGTGTGACCGCCAGCGGGCTGGTGCTGTTCAACGTGGCGCTGGTATACGGCTCGCGGCACGCCGAACCGGCCGTGCTGGCGGTGGCGGTGGCCTGCGTGCCGGTCGCGTTGGCGACCGCCGGGCCGCTCCTGGAAGGCCACCGACCCACGGCCCGGGTCCTTGCGGCGGCCGCGGTGGTAAGTATCGGCGCCGTGGTCGTCGAGGGACTCGGCCGCGCCGATGCGGTCGGGCTGGCCTGGGCCCTAGTGGTGTTCGCCTGCGAAGCCGGGTTCACCCTCCTCGCCGTTCCGGTGCTGGCCTCACACGGCCCGGCCGGCGTCTCGGTGCACACCACCTGGATGGCTGTGGTGATCTTCGGGATACTCGCGCTCGGCGCCGAAGGATGGCGGGCCGCAACCAGTTTCGACGCCGATGACATCCTCGCGATCGGCTATCTGGCCGTCGGCGTGACGGCGATGGCATTCATCCTGTGGTATTCGTGCGTCAGCCGGCTGGGCGCCGGGCGGGCGGGCCTGCTGACCGGGGTGGCGCCGGTCGCCGCCGCCGTGATCGGCATACCACTCACCGGAGGACTGCCCGCGGCGCCGGTGTGGGTCGGCGTCGCGTTGATCGCGTGCGGGCTTGCGCTGGGGTTGTCGCCAGGATGTAGCACAGCTCAGCCGGCCCCTGCGGATTCCAGATGTGTCCGTAGGCCCGACATCAACACCGTGAGCCCGAAGTCGAATCTCGCATCGAAGTCGACTCCCACGAAAACATCACCTGTCACCCTGCGGTAGGTCTGGTCTTTTTCGTACCCGGCATCCGCGAAGTGATACGGGTGAACGGTGACGCGTTCGTCACCGACGACCCCGAACTACTCGAAATGCTGAGCGCTGACGGCAAACCGGCGGTGCTGGCGACGATCGTGCGCATTCGCGAAGTGTTCGGGCAATGCGGCAAGGCCGTCATCCGGGCCAAGTTGTGGGAGAGCGACAGCCGCGGTTTGGCAGAAGCCGCGACTGTCGGCGGGGATTTCTACACCCTCACCATCACCGAAAGCGCCGCGCGAAGATGGCCGAGAAGCTCGGCGATCTCGCCGGTGTCCTGCACTCGGTCGTCGACGATCATTACCAGAATGACCTGATCTGATCAGGCCGTAATCGAGTTCACGCTCTCAGGAATCCCGCTCGTCCCAGAACCGGCCCGCCCGCTGCGCGATGTCGTCCGGGTATTCGCCGTTGATGGCATGGGAGGCCTCGGCCCACACCTCGACCTCGCCGCGGGCCAGCAGCCCGCGGGCGCGAGCGGCGGCCCGCTCGGGGTCGAGCATGACGCTGCGGCCCGCGATCAGGGCGAGCACCGCCATGTCGAGCCCGGCCAGCTGCGCATCGGTGAACAGCGTGGGCATCGGTGTGCGCAACGTGAAATCCTTTGAGCCGGCCGAGATCAGCGCTGCCTCGGGTTCGGCGGCGTCGACTTCGGACCCACCCGATATCCAGGACAACATCCGGCGTCGCAGATTCTCGGGCACACCGGGCGCGTACAGCAGCATCGAGGCCGCCATCGTCTTTACCGGGATGCGGACGAAGGTGAACACCGGATCCAGCAGGGCCAGCGAGGCCACCCGGCCGGGCCGGTGCACCGCGCAGTTCACCGCCGTCCAGCCACCGATCGACACACCGAGCAGATGCGCGCGGGCCAGGCCGAGCCCGTGCAGGGCCTCGTCGAGCCAGTGCGCCTGATCGGCTGCCCCGCGGATCGCCTTGTGCTGCACCGACAATCCGGCTTCGCCGAGCAGGTCGACGGCGTAGACGGAGCGCCTGGCCAGCAGCGCGGCCAGGTTGGTGCGGTACATCGGGGTGGCCGCATTGCGCCCTGGCAGCAGCACGACCGGTTCCGCGGCATCGGGCCCACCGAACCGGTAGGCCCGGACGGTGCCGAACGACGTTGGCACGTCGAACAGTTCGAAGGGCGGCAGCTGCGCCATCCCGGCCCGGTAGGCGCTCAGGTAATGGTCGAACGCCACATCGCTGACGAACGCCCCCAGCTCACCGCGGCCCCACCGACCGGCGACGTTGACCCTGGGAATCTGCAGATCCATCAGACCTCGCCCCCCAACGTGAACAAGATGTCGAAATCACCCGGAAAACTCGCCATCGTGTTCACGTTCGACACAATGACAGCGCTATTCGACGGTGACCGACTTGGCCAGGTTGCGCGGCTTGTCGACGTCATACCCACGCGCACGAGCCACCCCGGCCGCGAACACCTGCAACGGGACCGTTGACAACAGCGGCTGCAAAAGCGTTGACACCGCAGGCACTTCGATCAGGTGGTCGGCGTAGGGCCGCACGGTGTCGTCACCCTCCTCGGCAATGACGATAGTGACCGCACCGCGCGCCTGGATCTCGCGGATGTTGCTCAGCAGCTTGGCGTGCAGCATCTGCGCATTCTTGGGCGACGGCATCACCACAATCACCGGCAGGTCATCGTCAATCAGCGCGATCGGACCATGCTTGAGCTCACCGGCGGCGAACCCCTCGGCGTGCATATAGGCGAGCTCCTTGAGCTTGAGCGCACCCTCCAGGGCCACCGGGTAGCCGACGTGGCGGCCCAGGAACAGCACCGTCGAGGACGGTGCGAACCGTTGCGCCAGCTGGAACACCGGCTCGATCCCGGCCAGCACCCGGGCGACCAGATCCGGCATGGCTTCCAGCGAGCGGTATTCACGCTCAACCTCGTCGGGGTACTTGATGCCGCGCGCCTGCGCGAGCGCGAGCCCGACCAGATAGTTCGCCGCGATCTGCGCCAGGAACGTCTTGGTGGCGGCGACGCCGATCTCCGGCCCGGCCCTGGTGTAGAGGACCGCGTCGGCCTCGCGCGGGATCTGGCTGCCGTTGGTGTTGCAGATCGCCAGGACCTTGGCCTTCTGCGTCTTGGCGTGCCGCACCGCCTCCAGCGTGTCGGCGGTCTCGCCGGACTGCGAGATGGCGATCACCAGTGTGCTGCGGTCCAGTACCGGGTCGCGGTAGCGGAATTCACTGGAGAGCTCCACCTCGACGGGCAGCCGGGTCCAGTGCTCGATGGCGTACTTGGCCAGCAGCCCGGAGTGGTAGGCGGTGCCGCACGCGACGATGAAGACCTTGTCGATCTCGCGGAGTTCCTGATCACTCAGCCGCTGCTCGTCGAGCACGATGCGGCCGTCGACGAAATGCCCCAGCACGGTGTCGGCGACCGCGGTCGGCTGCTCGGCGATCTCCTTGAGCATGAAGAATTCGTAGCCACCTTTTTCGGCGGCCGACAGGTCCCAGTCGATGTGGAAGGTGCGGGCACTCGCGGTCACGTCGTTGCCGTGGAAATCGCAGATCCGGTAGCCGTCGGCGGTGAGGACGACGGCCTGGTCCTGGCCGAGTTCGACGGCGTCGCGGGTGTGCTCGATGAACGCGGCGACATCGCTGCCCAGAAACATCTCGCGGTCGCCGACGCCGAGCACCAGCGGCGTTGAGCGCCGCGCCGCCACGATCGTGCCCGGATCATCGGCGTTGGCGAACACCAGGGTGAAATGGCCCTCCAGCCGGCGCAGCACCGCGAGGACGGAGGCCGCGAAGTCCCCGGCGGTGGCACCGTCGCGGTACTGGCGGGCCACCAGATGGACCGCGACCTCGGTGTCGGTATCGCTGGCGAACTCGACCCCGGCCGCCTCCAGCTCGCCTCGCAGCGTCGCGAAGTTCTCGATGATGCCGTTGTGGACGACGGCGATCTTGCCTGCCGCGTCGGTGTGCGGGTGCGCATTCCGGTCGGTGGGCCTGCCATGGGTGGCCCAGCGGGTGTGTCCGAGCCCGGTGCTGCCGGCCAATTCGGCGTCGCCGGTTTCGGCCAGCGCGGCTTCCAGGTTGGCCAACCGGCCGGCCCGGCGCTGCACCGCGAGTCCGCCGTTGCCGTCGATCAGCGCGATGCCCGCGGAGTCGTAACCGCGGTATTCCATCCGGCGCAGCGCGTCGACCACAATGCCGCGGGCCGGGCGCGCCCCGACGTAGCCGACGATTCCACACATAGGGCTCCAGGGTAATGCACCACCCGCGAACACCATGCCAATCTGTTCCTACCAGTTATACTTGTAGAACTAGTACTACTTGGGAGGTTCCATGACAACGCCTGACGAAACATCCGGCGGCAACGACGGCAAATACGCCAGCACGGTGCGGGTCGGCGAGAAGGGCCAGATCGTGATCCCCAAGGCGGCCCGGGAGCTGTTCGGCATCGCACCCGGTGACACGCTGCTGCTACTGGCCGACGTCGAGCGCGGCATCGCGATCGTGCGGCCCGACCTGTTCGAACAGTTCCCCGAAGCGCCGAATCAGCCGTGAGCTACGGTCAAGGGGTGGCCGGCACAAAGAAGCTCTTCGCGGCGTTGACCCATCGCGGACCGCACCGGGTTCTGCGCGGCGACCTGGCGTTCGCCGGTGTGCCCGGCGTCGTGTACACCCCGGATTCGGGCCTCAACCTCGCAGGCATCGCGTTCGGCCACGATTGGCTGGCCAAGGCCGACAACTACACCGGCACCCTGGAACACCTTGCCTCCTGGGGCATCGTCGCGGCCGCCCCCAACACCGAGACTGGCCTGACACCGTCGGTGCTCAACTTCGCCTTCGACCTCGGCGCCACCCTCGACATCATCAGCGGTGTGCGCCTTGGTCCGGGAAAGATCAGCGTGCACCCGAACAAACGCGGCGTGGTGGGGCATGGCTTCGGCGGATCCGCGGCGGTGTTCACCGCCGCGGGAATGCGCGACAAGCCGAATGCGGTCGCGACGCTGTTCCCGACCGTCACCAAACCGACCGCCGAGCGACCGGCCGCGACGCTGAAGGTGCCCGGCCTGGTGCTGACCGATCCGGGCGATCCCATGACCTTGCGCTCCAACGCGGTCGAGCTCACCCGTGCCTGGCCCGGCGCGACGCTGCGCACGGTGGCCAAGACCACCGCGGGCGGGCTCGTCGAGGGTCGGCGGCTGGCCCGGTTCGTCGGACTCCCCGGCGCCGACCGCGGCACCCAGAAGACCGTGCGCGCCCTGCTCACCGGCTACCTGCTGGCCGCGGTGGCCGAGGACAAGACCTACAAGGATTTCGCCGATCCCGAGGCAGCGCTCCCCCATACCGAGATCCTGGATGCACAGGGAGATCCGGTAGCGCTCGAGGACAAAGTCGCCGCCCTGCTCAAGGTGTGACGAAGTCAACCAACCGGTTGGGTGTATAACTCGGTGATGCGCACAGGCATCTTTCTGAGTTATGCCGGCGGCTTCAAGGAGGCCGCCAACCAGGTCGTCGAGCTGGAGAAGGTCGGCGTCGACATCGCCCTGGTCGCCGAGGCCTATTCCTACGACGCGATCAGCCAACTCGGCTACCTGGCCGCCAAGACCTCGACCATCGAACTCGGCACCGGCGTGGTGCCGATCTACACCAGGACCCCGTCGCTGCTGGCGATGACCGCTGCCGGCGTCGACCACGTGTCCGACGGTCGGTTCCGGCTCGGCATCGGCACCTCCGGCCCGCAGGTCGTCGAGGGCTTTCACGGTGTGCCGTTCGACGCGCCGCTGGGCCGAACCCGCGAGGTGGTCGACATCTGCAGGCAGGTGTGGCGGCGCGAGAACGTCGACTACCACGGAAAGCACTACCAGCTGCCGCTGCCCGCCGGACGCGGCACCGGACTGGGCAAGTCCCTGCACCTGATCAATCATCCGGTGCGGGAACGCATCCCGATCACCATCGCCGCACTGGGCCCCAAGAACGTCGCGCTGACCGCCGAGATCGCCGAGGGCTGGCAGCCGGTGTTCTACCACCCCGAGAAGGCCGACGACGTCTGGGGCGACGCGCTGCGTGCCGGCACCGCCAAGCGTGATCCGGCACTCGGCCCGCTGGACGTGATGGTGAGCGCCAGCCTGGCCATCGGCGACGATGTCGAGGACCGGCTGGCCTGGGCCAAACCCCAACTGGCGCTGTACATCGGCGGCATGGGCGCCCGCGGCAAGAACTTCTACCACAACCTGGCCACCCGGTACGGATTCGGCGAGGTCGCCGACCACATCCAGGATCTGTACCTGGCCGGCAAGAAGGCCGAGGCCATCGAGGCGGTGCCCGACGACCTGGTCCGCAACGTATCCCTGGTCGGCCCAAAAGGATTCGTCAAGGAGCGGCTGGCCGCCTACGCCGAGGCCGGGGTGACGACGATGCTCGTGCACCCGCTCGCGACCGATGACGGCGAATCGGTGCGGTTCTGCGAGGAACTCGTAACGCTGACCCGATAGGTCGCTACGTCACGGTGGTGCCACCGTCCACCCGCAGCACCACACCGGTGCCGAACTCCTGCTCCATGCAGTACACGTAGGCCAGTGCGGTGTCGGTGACGGCACCGATCCGTCCGACCGGAAGCTGCTCGACGGCCTGCTGATGAATCGCCTGGCGCTGGGCTTCGCTGAACCCGGACCACAGCGGCGTCTCGATCGGTCCCGGCGCGATCGCGTTGACCCGCAACGGCGCAAGCTCGACGGCCAGCGCTCCGGTCATCGCGTTGATGGCGCCGCACACCGCGGTGGGCAGCACCCCGAGCATGGGTTTGTCGGCGGCGGTGCCGCTGGTCAGCGTGATCGACCCGCCGCGGCTGATCCGCGGCGCGAAGACCCGGATCGCGACGAGCTGACCGGCCAACCGCGTTCCGAGGAAGCCGAGGATCGCCTCGCCAGTCAGATCGGCGAATCGCACCACCTCCAGCTGCTCGCCCGCGGTGAACACCAGGTGCTCGATCGGCCCGATATCGTCGGCCAGCCGGTTCAGCCCGGCCTCATCGGTCAGATCGATGGTGGCGCCGCGGGCTTGGTCGGGCAATGTCGCCAGGGCGTGGTCGACGCTGGATTGATTGCGCGACACCACGATCGGAGTGCCACCGCGTTCGGCGACGGCAGCGGCGACGCCCAGCCCGATGCCGGAGGTCCCACCGATGACGAGGACGCGTGCGTTCTTGAGGTTCATATCTCCACTATCTGGCCGGCCGGGACGGTTCGTCCAAGACCCTTTTCGTCGTCCGGCGATACCCTTGGGGTATGGCCAATGCCGATCTCGATCTGCGCAAACTGCGGTACTTCGTCGCGGTCGCCGAGGAGCTCAACTTCGGCCGGGCGGCACGGCGTCTGCACGTCGCGCAACCCGTGCTGTCCCGACAGATCCGGGCGTTGGAAGACGATCTCGGCGTGCAGGTGTTCACCCGGGACTCCCGCGGCACCCAGCTGACAAGCGCCGGGACCCAGCTACTGCAGGATGCCAAGGTCCTGCTCGACGAGGCGCATGCCTTGCGCCGGCGCCTGAATCGCGCCTCCGCGCCCACCGTGACCGTGACCGTCGGGGTGATGCCTGGACTGCGGGCCACCGCGGCGGCCACCGCCTTCGAGGCCGGGTCGGCGGACCGGCGCGCAGTGGTGCGCCAGGTCGGCTGGAACGAGCAGGTCGAGGTGGTGCGCACCGGCGAGGTCGATGTGGTCTACGCGCGCGAACCCATCGACCACCGCGGTCTGGGCACCGCGGCCCTGCTGGAGGAACCGATGGATGCCGTGCTGCCCGCCGACGACCCGCTGGCGACCCGGGCCAGCGTGCGGTTGGCCGATCTGTCCTCGAAGACGCTGCTGCACGATCCCGCGATGCTGCCGGGCTGGCAGGCCCTGGTCGCACCGGACCAACGGTGGACACCTCCGCGCACCGCCGTCCGCAGCGTGGAGGACAAGCTCGAACATGTCGCCGCCCGTGCGGGATTCGTGGTCCTGCCCCGGTCCACCGCCTTGTATTACCGGCGCCCCGATGTGCGGGTGGTGCCGATCGAGGATCTGCGGCCCGGCCGGGTGACGCTGATCTGGAATGCGGCGGTGGACAATCCCGTTCGCGACGACTTCGTCGCGGCGGCCCTGGCCTGCCGCGACGACACCATCTAACCGCCCACCTGCGGCAGCTCGTCGGCCGCGATCTCACACGGGGTTTCGCCCGGCGACGCCGCCAACGGTTCGGCGGGTGGCGGAGGCTCGACGACTGGAGCGGGCCCGGGTGGCGGTGTCGGCGCGACCGGCGGCGGTGGTGCCGCCTCGACGGGGTCGGCCTGGACGGGTTCGCCAGCCGGTTCGACGGGACCGGCGTCGTCCGTCTCCTCGTCGCCGGCGTCGCCTTCGTCGGCTTCTTCCGCCTCGTCGTCGTTCTTGTCGTCTTCGTCCGTGCCCTCGTCGTCGCCGTCGGCCTCGAGTTCGCCGAATTCCTCCGGCTCATCGAGCTTCTCGGCGTCGGGCAGGGTGTCCTCGGCGAGCGAATCGGGCAGACCGTCTGCGGCAGAGCCGATCAGCCCGCCGAAGAGGTCGGCGAGCTGTTGCCCCAGCCCCGACAGCCCGGATCCGGCGCCCGACAATCCCCCACCGGCCCCCGACAATCCCGCGCCGGTGCCCGGCAACGCCGCGGGCGCGGGCACCGGTGGTTCGGCCGGGCTCATCGGAGCCAGCTGGCCCGGCGCGGCGGGCGGGACGGGAGCGCTCCACGCCTGCGGATCCGACGGAGCGGGCGGGTTCCACGACGGCGGCACAGGCACATCCCGGCCCGGCGCAGCGGGCGGATTCGGTGAAGCCCACCCGGCGGGGACGGTCGCGGCGGTGCCCACGCCGATCGGCACCGGGGCCGCGACCCGCGCACCGGTGGGCGGTGACCACGACGGTCCGAGCTCGCCCGGGATGTCGAACACCGACACCTGGCCCGCATGCAACGCCGCGACCGCGGCGTCGTAGGCGGCGGCCACGGCCGCGGTCGCCGATCCCATGGCAGCCACCCATTCGTCGCCGATATCGTTGTGCACGAACGGTTTTACCTGAAGATCGATCAGTTCGCTTGCGGCGTCGCGGTCCCCGAGCCCGGTACGCAGGGTGTGGGCCGCGGCCAACCAGGCGTCACGCCGGGAGGCGGCCCGCCCCTCGATCCGCAGGGTGGCGCCGACCCTGTCGTCGACCGCCCGCCACAGTGCGTCGCGCAGTTCGGCCACGGTGTACGCGGACGCATCCAGTGCGGCGACCGCGCGTTCGGCCGCTCCGCCGTGACGCACCAGGAACCGCTGGGCGGCGTCGGCACCGTCACCCTGCCACGCGTCGGCCAGCACACCGAGCTGACTGTCCTGTAACCGCAACGCTTCTCGGGCCGACGCGGCGCACCCTGCCAGTGTGACACGGTCGCCGTCGAGCGCCCGCAGGTCCAGACCGTCCTCGTCGCCGTACCAATCCCGGATCTGACCGGGATAGCCGGTCAGATCCGGGTTCTGATATCCGATCAGCTCGCACGCCCGAACGTATTCGGCGATGGCTTCGACCGCGGGTCGGCCCTCGTCCAGACGTGCCGCGACATCTCCGACGCCCGACACGATCAGTCCATCCGCCCCGCCGCGCCGGCGTCGGCCACGACGTACCGATCGGCCGACGCCCGCAGCACGGCCGCGATCTCCCCGGCCGCGCGGGCCCATTCCCGCAGCGCGTCGGCGCGTCCGTCGAGTGCGGCACGCACGGCGTCGCCGTGCGCGGTGTGCGCATGTCCGGCGGTCGCGCCGTCGAACCGCAACCGCGGCCGTGCGTCGGCCTCGACGATATCGGCGACGGTGTCGTAGCGGCGGGCCGCGCCCAGCAGCGCCCCGATGTCGGCCCTGGCCGCGTCAACTTCTCCCATGCCCGGTTTAGACGCAGGGCAGCCCTGTCCGGTTCCGTGCGATCGGCGGAGGTGGTGCCTAGTGCTGACCGCTCACCGATTCGGCCACCCGCACCGCCACCTCGCGGGCGGTGTCCTCGTCGGCGGCCTCGACCATCACCCGCACCACCTGCTCGGTGCCCGAGGGCCGCAGCAGAATTCGTCCGGTGTCGCCGAGTTCGGCCTTCGCCGCCGCCACCGCCGACTGCACCGACGGGGCGACGGCCACCATGGCCTTGTCGGCCACCTCGACGTTGATCAGCACCTGCGGCAGGGTCCGCATCGGCGCGGCCAGCGCGGCCAGCGTGGAACGGGTCTGGGCCATCCGCGACATCAGCCGCAGCCCGGTGACGATGCCGTCGCCGGTGGTCCCGAAGCCGGGCATGACGATGTGACCCGACTGCTCCCCGCCGAGCGAGAACTCGCCGGCCCGGAGTTCTTCGAGGACGTAACGGTCACCGACGCTGGTGGTGCGGACCTCGATACCAGCCGCCCGCATCGCAAGATGCAGGCCCATATTGCTCATCACCGTGGTGACCAAGGTGTTGGCGGCCAGTTCGTCGGCCTCCTGCAGGGCCAGCGCCAGCACCACCATGATCGCGTCGCCGTCCATCACCCGCCCGGTCGCGTCGACCGCCAGGCAGCGGTCGGCGTCGCCGTCGTGCGCCAGGCCGAGGTCGGCCCCGTTCTCCACGACCGCGGCCCGTACCGCATCCATGTGGGTGGACCCGCAGCCGTCGTTGATGTTGAGCCCGTTCGGCTCTGCGTTGATCGCGATGACGTTGGCCCCCGCGGCGCGATAGGCCTTGGGCGCCGCGGCCCATCCGGCACCGTGCGCGCAGTCGACGACAACGGTCAAACCGTCGAGCCGGGTCGTGACGGCCTTGCCGGCATGCCGCAGATAGCGGTCGAGCGCGTCCTCGGCGTCCAGGACCCGGCCGATGCCCGCACCGGTCGGCCGGATCCCCGGCCCGCCGTGCACGTATTCCTCAATGCGGTCCTCGGTGGCGTCGTCGAGCTTGTGCCCGCCGGGACCGAAGATCTTGATGCCGTTGTCCGGCATCGGATTGTGCGACGCGGAGATCATCACGCCGAAGTCGGCGTCGTAGGAGCTGGTCAGATACGCCACCGCAGGCGTCGGCAGGACACCCACCCGCAAGGCGTCGACGCCCTCACTGGTGAGCCCCGCGATCACGGCGGATTCCAGCATCTCGCCGCTGGCCCGCGGATCACGACCCACCACCGCGACGCGGCGCGCATGTCCGCCGGAGTTGCCCAGTCGCCGCGCGGCCGCCGATCCCAGCGCCAACGCCAGCTCTGCGGTCAGATCGCGATTGGCGACGCCGCGCACACCATCGGTGCCGAACAGTCGACCCATGCCCTTAAACTTCTCATAATCCGCCGCCGGAGACACAACCAACGAGGTCATGGGCTGTGCCGCGGCCGAATCGGTACCGGAATGAGATCTGACGAAATCACCGCCCGCGGATCGTTCCGCGGGCGGTGACCTGTCGTCGATCAGTTGGGCAGATCAGCTGCCGTCGTCACTCGATTCGCCCTCCTCCGGAGCGGCGCTGGTGGTCGGGGTCGACGAGGATTCCGGGGCTGCGGTTTCGCTGCCCTGAGTCCCTTCGGTCGCCGGCTCCTGGGCCGTGTCCTCCTCGGTCGCCTCGTTCTGGCGGAGTTCGACCGCACCGACGGTGTTGTTGCACACGTTCTGCTGCACCCCGTCGCCGTCGACGGTCTCGGCCGTGCGGGTGACCTGGGCGACGTCGGTATCGCACACGCCCGCCGCGATCTGCGCGGCCGAGCCGATCGGCACATCTTCGAGGACACCCGCGGTGCCCAAGGCGAGGTCCACCTGACCGTCCCTGGGCGCTGCGTTGGCGATACCCATTCCGGACAGGAACAGCGCGCCGCCGAGAGCGGTGCCCGCTGCCACTCGCATCATCGTGCTCTTCATCAACTAATCCCTTTCAGTCAGGAAGCGGTCCGGTCCCCCAACGAGCTGACTGACTCGCACCGGCGGCAGATTTGGCCTGCCCGGACACCCCGATAGCGCCCCGCCTCGACCCCAGGGTTTTCACGTTTCCCGCCAAAGTCAAACCACAATCGGCGAATTGATGGCGACCAGTATCGACCATGGAATTAACTGAAAGCCACCGTGGATATCGTCGATATACCTTTTGAACAGGAATTTCAACGGTCGGAACAATCAATGAATGCGTTTACTGCGGTTATCGGAAAGGGTGGCAGAAAAAAAACCGCCGAGCGTGGAGAATTCCACGCTCGGCAGTTGTCGGCTGATCAGATCAGCGCTTGCTGTACTGAGGTGCCTTACGGGCCTTCTTGAGGCCGTACTTCTTGCGCTCGATGGCACGCGGGTCACGCGTCAGGAACCCGGCCCGCTTCAGGGCGGGGCGGTCCTCCGGCTGCACCAGGATCAGCGCCCTGGCGATCGCCAGCCGCAGCGCGCCGGCCTGGCCGGACGGGCCGCCACCGTCGAGGTGGGCGTAGATGTCGAACTGCTCCAGCCGGTCCACGGTCACCAGCGGCGCCTTGATGAGCTGCTGGTGCACCTTGTTCGGGAAGTAGTTCTCCAGGCTGCGGCCGTCGAGGTTGAACTGGCCGGTGCCGGGCACCAGCCGGACCCGCACCACGGCCTCCTTGCGGCGGCCGACGGTCTGGATCGGACGGTCGATGATGACGGGCTCGCGCGACTCGGCAGCCTCGTCGACGGCCTCGGTCACGACCTCGGTCTCGGTCGTTTCGGTTACTTCAGTCACTGAGCCACCTGCTTGATCTCGAACGGAACCGGCTGCTGCGCGGCGTGCGGATGGTCGGGCCCCGCGTACACCTTCAGCTTCTTCTGGATCTGCCGGCCGAGCTTGGTGTGCGGCAGCATGCCGACGATCGCGTTCTCGACGACGCGGGTCGGGTGCTTCTGCAGCAGCTCACCGATGCTGCGCTTGCGCAGGCCGCCCGGGTAACCCGAGTGGCGGTAGACGAAGGTGCGCGTCGGCTTGTTGCCGCTCATCGCGATCTTCTCGGCGTTGACGACTATGACGAAATCGCCACCGTCGACATTGGGTGTGAACGTCGGCTTGTGCTTGCCGCGGAGCAGCTTGGCTGCTTCGACGGCGAGCCGGCCGAGGCGCACGTCGGTGGCGTCGATGACGTACCACGAACGCGTGGTGTCACCCGCCTTCGGCGTATAAGTAGGCACTGGGGCTTACCTTCTCTTCTCGGGTTTACGGATCCCGGACGGACCGGGCGCCGGTCAGAGCATGTGCGTTCGGATTCCCCGGCGACCGACAGTGACCCGGGGACCGCCGACCCTGAGGCCAGCACACGCCAACGGAGCAGCTTACCGGGCACCGTCCGCGCAGGTCAAAACGCGCTTATCGGCGCACCCGGGAACCGTCTGACACCGCACAGCGTCCTATCCCCATGGTGTTTCTGGGTACCGAGGCGTTGACGGCGGGAACGGTGAACCGGTATCGGCTGCGCACCCGGTACGACGCGGTGTTCCGCAACGTCTACGTGCCGCGCGGAATGACGCTGGCTGCCGAGGACAAGGCGGTGGCCGCATGGCTGTGGTCGAATCGAAAGGCCACCGTGGCGGGGTTGTCCGCTGCCGCGCTGCACGGCTCGCGGTGGATCGAAGCCGCACACCCCGCCGAACTCAACCAGCCCAGCCGGACACGGCCCAAGGGCATTCTCATCCACAGTGATGAGCTCGCCGAGGACGAGACCTGCCTGATTCGGGGCATCCGGACGACGACGCCACCCCGCACGGCGTTCGATCTGGGCCGTCGTCGCGGGCTCAGCACGGCGGTCATCCGCGTCGACGCGCTGATCCAGGCGACCCGGCTGAAGATTCCCGACGTCGGATCGCTCATCGATCGTCACCCCGGCGTCCGGGGGCTGGCCCAACTGCGGCGGGTGCTCGGCCTTGCCGATGACGGCGCGGAGTCACCGCAGGAGACCAGGCTCCGGTTACTGCTCGACTCGGCGAATATGCGACCGACCCAGACCCAGATCAACGTGTTCGACGGCTACCGGCTGGTCGGCCGGATCGACATGGGCTGGCCGGAGTGGAAAGTCGGCGTCCAGTACGACGGGTTCCAGCACTGGACCGATGCGAAGCAACGCACGAGGGACATCGATCAGAACGTCGAATACCTCGATCTCGGCTGGCGCATCGTCCGGGTCGGCGCCGACCTGCTGCGCTACCGCCAGCGCACCGTCATCGCCCGAACCCGGGCGGCATTGCGCGCGGCCGGCGCTCCCTGACGGCGAAAGTTGGCTTGTGTATCAGATTTCCGGGAAAACTCGCACACAAGCCAACGCTGGGCGTCACTCGAGCTCGGCGGTGCGGGAGGTGTCCTTGAGGTCGACGCCGGAGCGGCCCAGCGCGAGTGCTCCGCCGACCAGACCCGCCGCGACCCGCGCGGCCTCGGCGTAACCGAGGCCGTCGGGCGGGTGGATGTTGGAGATGCAGTTGCGGTCGGCGTCGGTACGCCCGGGCCGTGGCAGGTGGGTCAGGTAGATGCCGAGGCTGTCGACGACGCTCAGCCCTGGGCGTTCACCGATGATCACCAGCAGCGTCCGGACCCGCGACCGGGCCCCCACGTGGTCGCCGAGCGCGACCCTGGCCTGGGTGGCGATCACCGGTGCCGCCAGGGTGTGACGCTGGGCGAGTTCGGCCACCAGCGCGGTCAGCAGCGGGACCCCGTGACGGCTCAGCGCCGTCGGCGACAGCCCGTCGGCCAGCACGAAGCCGATGTCGGCCCCCGAATGCGGCACCTCCATCCCGTCGGCGGGCAGCCGGCCGAGATCGGGCCGGCGCAGGTATTCCTCGCGTGAGACGGCCCGGCTGGTGATCACCACCGGTTCCCCGATGCCGATCTCGCGGACCGCCCCGACCAGCCGGTCGGTGTCCAGCGGGACGTGCACCGCGTCGCGGGCCGCGGCATGCGCGGCGGACAGCTCGAGCACCCGGCGGGTGGGCAGCGCGTTCCCGGCCCGGCCAAGGCCGATCCTGGCCTGGGTGGTCTTGCGCAACTCGTCCCAGAACTCTTGAACCGCAACCTCGTTGGAACTCATCACGGCTCCGCCGAAGTCAGTGAGCGCAGCGCCGAGCGCTCCAGGTCGAACGGGGTGAGCTTGCCGGTGTCGTCGACCATACCGACGGTACGCAGCCACGCCTCGAACTCGGGCGCGGGGCGCAGACCCATGGTGCGGCGGGTGACCAGCACATCGTGGAAGGACAGACTCTGGTAGCCGAGCATGACATCGTCGGCGCCGGGCACGGTGATGACGAACGGCACGCCCGCCGCGGCCAGCAGGGTCAACAGCGTGTCCATATCGTTCTGATCGGCTTCGGCGTGGTTGGTGTAGCCGCCCCGGCACCGCTCGACCCGCCCGCGCCGTCGCGGC
>NZ_JBSFPX010000152.1:0-19036 GCF_053588415.1 Mycobacterium sp. NPDC003449 | reverse complement strand
CCGACCTGCGGAAGAGCCTCGATTTCTACCGGCTGCTCGGCCTCGACGTCCCGGCGCCGGACGGGCCACATGTCGAGGTGGCGTTGCCGGGCGGCAACAAGCTGGCCTTCGACACCGAGGAGGTGATCGCCGGTATGCATCCGGGTTGGTCACCGCCGGCCGGACCGGGACGGGTCGCGCTCGCCTTCGGTGTCGCGACACCCGCCCAGGTCGACGAGTTGTACGGGCGGCTCACCGCAGCCGGGCACCCCGGCACCCTGAAACCGTTCGACGCGCCGTGGGGACAGCGCTACGCGACCGTCGAGGATCCCGACGGCACCTCGGTGGACCTGTTCGCCGCGTTGGAGAGCTGACCGAGCGGCGCTCCGGCCAGCGCGCGAACCTCCCGGTGCAGATGGGGTTGATCGGCGTAGCCGGCCCTGGCCGCCGCGGTCGCCGGCGCGAGGCCGGTGTCGATCAATCGCATCGCACCGCGGAACCGCAGGATGCGTCGCAGCGTCACCGGCCCGTATCCGTAGACCGCCGCGCATTGGCGCTGCAACGTACGGCTCGACCAGCCGACGTCGGATGCGACGGCGGAGACCGCGGCACCCTCGGCGAGCGCCCGGGTCACCTGGCGCAGGGTGTCCAGCGACCAGGGGGCGGTCTCGGCCGGTGCGGCGTCGGCGGCCAGCGCGACGGTCAGGCCCGCCAGCGAGGTGTCCTCGGGCACGGTGCGCAGCTCGCGCAGGGCGACCCTGGTGTCGCGCAGCTCGGCGGCGGGAACGCCGAGCAGCCGCGGCAACACGCCGGGGCGGAATCGCAGGCCCTGCACCGGTTCCTGACTTCCGGCGGCGATGAACGCGGTGGTGTCGGGCCCGGCCACCACGATGCGGTCGCCCATCCGGATCAGATCCATACAGCCGTCGGGCAGCACCCGGCCCGGCCGGACCGGTGCGGACCCATCGGCACTCCACGAGTTCGCGAAGATGCGTGGGCAGTGCCAGCTCGCGGTATCCCACGGTGCCGACGCTACCCCCGCGGTGTGACGTTCACGTGCTCGAATGACGCCAGGATGGCCTGCCGCGCAGACCTCCAGCGTTCGATGCCGAGTTCGGTGAGCGTGCCTGCGTCGTCGGTAGGTGTCGCGGCGGTGAGCAGCATCGCCGCCTCGTAGCTGATGCCGTCGCCGAGGGGAAGGACCCGGCTCGCGAGGTCGGAAACCCGGCCGAGCCCCCGGAAGATCTTCGGCGAAACCGGGATTCGCCGGATTCGGCGGCCGGTGCCCTGCTCCAGTGTGTCGATCATCTCGTCGAACGCCACCATCTGGCCGCCGCACACATAGCGTCGGGGTCCACGTCCGGGTTGCATCACGCGTACGTGCACGTCGGCGACGTCGCGCACATCGACCATCTGCATACCGCCCGGCATGCGCGGAGCTACCCCGCCGCGCACGATGGGTGCCCACCCGCGTTCGGTGACCCCGGCGGCGGTGAAGTACGCCGGGCCGACCACCGACGACGGGTAGGTGACGACGATCGGCACTCCGCGGTCCTGCAGCCGACGTGCCACGCGGTCGGCATACGCCTTGGTCCGCGCGTACGGACTGCGGCCGGCGGCCGGGGGAGTGTCGGCGGTGATCACGCCGTCGGGTGGTGGGAACAGCGCGCTGTAGCTACTCACCGAGACGATGGGGTCGAGCCCGGCGCGGGCCGCCCGGGTCAGGACGGATTCGGTTGCGCGGGCATTGATCTCCCACATCATGGCTTCCCGCCGGCGGTCGGTGCCCACCACGCCCGCGGCATGCACGACGGCGTCGCAATCCGACAGCAACTGGTCCACCACCCCGGTGTCGCGGATGTCGCCTTCGGTCACGGTCAGCGCACCGGCCGCGGCGAGGTGACCGATCACCGGATCGGCTCCGCATCCCGGCGCGGCCAGCAGCCGGACCTCATGCCCGGCCCGCAGCAGGCCGTTGACGATGTGGGCGCCGACGTAGCCGGTGCCTCCGGTCATGGCGATTCGCATGGTCACCTGGTGATCGGCCACACCGGGTCGGCGCAGGCGGTGCCCTCGGCCGACAGTTGGCGTTTGATCACCTTGAACGTCTCGGTGCGGGGCAGGGTGGCGCCCACCCGCACATACACCGGCCACTGTTTGGGGCCCAGATCGGGCTGGTCGCCGAGGAAGTCCCGGAACGCGCCGGGGTCGAACGCGGCGCCATCGCTGAGCACCAGCGCGGCCATCACCCGATCGCCGACCGCCGGGTCGGGGATCGGATACACCGCGGCCTCGACGACATCGGGGTAGCGCAGTAAAACCCGTTCGATCGGCGCGGTACCCAGGTTCTCCCCGTCGACCCGCATCCAGTCGCCGAGCCGCCCGGCGAAGTAGATATAGCCGTCCTCGTCGCGGTAGGCCAGGTCTCCGGTGTGGTAGACGCCGCCGGTCATCCGCTCGGCCTCGGCGCCGGGATCGTTGTAGTAGCCCCGGAACCACCCGCGCCCGGTCGGGTTGACCAGTTCGCCGACCACACCGGGTGGGCACGGCTCGCCGGTGTCGACGTCGAGGATGGCCACCTCACCGGTGAGCGGGCCCAGCGAGCCCTGCGGGGTGTCGGGCGTCCTGGCGATCGCCACCCCGCCCTCGGTCGAGCCGAACGCGTCGACCACCACCACACCGAACCGTTCGGCGAACCGGGTCAGATCCCGTGGGGCACCCTCGTTTCCGTAGATGATCCGTAGCGGGTTGTCCGCATCGTCGTCGCGGGCCGGGGTGGCCAGGATGTAGGAGAGCGGCTTGCCGACATAGTTGGCGTAGGTCGCGCCGAAACGGCGGACATCGCCGATGAAGCCCGACGCGGAGAACTTGCGGCGCAACGCCATCGACGCGCCTGCCGCGGCGGCCACGGCCCAGCCGGCCATCACCGCGTTCGAGTGGAACAACGGCATCGACAGATAGGCGGTGTCGGCAGGGCGCAGCCCGAACCGCTCGGCCAGCATCCGGCCGGGAAAGGCCACCTTGTCGTGGGTGACCCGGACCGCCTTGGGTTCGCCGCTGGTCCCGGAGGTGAAGATCAGCATGAACAGGTCGTCGCCCGACATCGCGGCGAAGGTCACCGGCGTGCCCCGGTAGCGCGCGAGTTCGGTGGCCCAGTCCGGTGCTTCGACGTCGATGTGGTCGACGCCGGCGGGGACGAGACCGGGATCGTCGGTGAGCACCAGCTGACAGTCGGCCCGCTCGATATCGCGGGCCAGCGCCTGGCCCCGGCGGGTCGGGTTGAGGCCCACCGGCACCAGACCGCTCAGCCCGGCGGCCACCAGCAAGCTGGACAGGAATGTCGTATTGCCGAGCAGCATGCCGATGTGCGGCGGTTTCGTCGGGTCGAGCCTGGCCCGCAGCGCGGCCGCGAGCTGCGCGCCTTCGGCGATGTGGTCGGCCCAGCTGACGAACGAATCACCTTCGTACACACCGCGGTCGGTGACGTTCGCCAGCGGGGCCAACAGTTCCGTGACGGTCGGGCCGGTCACGTCAGGCATCGGCACATTAAACCGGCGTGTCCGCCAACTCGCGCCCGATCCGCAGCAGCTGCCCGGTCGCCCCGCCGAGACCGAACTCGGTCTGTTTGGCGGCCAGGAAGTAGCGGTGCACCGGATGGTCGGTGTCGATGCCCACCCCACCGTGCACGTGCACCGCGGTGTGCGCGACGCGATGCCCGGCCTCGGCCGCCCAGAACGCGGCGCTCGCGACGTCGACGCCTGCGGGGAGATCCTCCGACAGCCGCCACGCCGCCTGGGTGAGGGTCAGCCGCAGACCCTTGACATCGATGTAGCCGTCGGCCAGCCGGGAGGACACAGCCTGGAAACTGCCGATCGGACGGTCGAACTGCTCACGCTCGCTTGCGTACTCAGCGGTCAGCTCGAGCGCGCGTTCCAGGACGCCGAGCTGGTAGGCGGTGCGGCCCAGCGCGGCATGCGTGGTCAGCCAGTCGAGGACCTCGGCGCCCCCGACGACGCGCCCGGCGTCGACCTGGGTGCCCTGCAGTTCCAGGAGCCCGATGCTGCCGCGTCCGGTGGTGTCCAATGCGGTCACGGTCACCCCGGGGTCATCGGCTGCGACCAGGAAAACACTTGGGCCGGAACCCGTCTCGGCGGGTACCAGGAACGCGTCGGCGACCGGTCCGTAGGGCACCAGGGTGCGGGTGCCGGTGAGCCGGTAGTCGCCGGTGGCTTGCACCGGGCCCTGGCCCATCTCACCGTCGAGCGCGACGGTGAGGATCTTCGCCCCGGTCACCGCGGGCGCCGCCCAATCCTGCTGCAACGCCGAGGATCCGAATGCGGCCAGCGCCCCGGCGCCCAGCACCGCCGAATCCAGGTACGGCACGGCGGCCAGCTGGCGGCCCAGCGCGGTCAACACCGCGGCCTGTTCCAGCACGCCGAATCCGCCGCCGCCGACCGATTCCGGGGCGGCTGCCGACAGCACATCGGCCTCCACGAGCTTGGACCACAGGTCGCGGTCGAAGCGTTGTTCCAGCCCGTCGAGCTCACGCTGGTGCTCGGGCGTGCACACCGACTCGGTGATGGTGCGCACCAGGCCACCGAGATCGGTTGCCGCCTCAGTTGTCTTGAAATCCATTGGTGTGCCGTCCTTACCGATTGACCCTGGGCAGGCCCAGGGCGACCATGCCGATGATGTCACGCTGAATCTCGTTGGTGCCGCCGCCGAACGTCAGGATCAGCGCCGAACGGTGGAACCGCTCGATGCGGCCGCGCAGCAGGGCGCCTCTGGAGTCGGCCCGCAGGGTGGCCGAGGTACCGAGCACCTCCATCAGCAGGCGGTAGGCCTCGGTGGCCAGCTCGGTGCCGTACACCTTGGCGGCGGACGCGTCCGCAGGCGAGGGCGCCTCGTCGGAAGCCGAGGCCAGCTCCCAGTTGATCAGCTTGAGCACCTCGGCCTTGGCGTGCACCCGGGCCAGGTTGAGCTGCACCCACTCGGAGTCGATCACCCGCTGACCGTGAACGTCCTTGGTGTTCTGGGCCCATTCGCGGACGCCGTCGAGCGCGACGTAGATCGGCTGGGCCGAGACCAGCGCGACCCGCTCGTGGTTGAGCTGGTTGGTCACCAGCTTCCACCCGGCGTTCTCCTCGCCGACCCGGTTGGTTACCGGGATGCGCACATCCTGGTAGTAGGTGGCGCTGGTGTCCACACCGGACATGGTGTGCACCGGCGTCCAGGAAAAACCATCGGCGGTGGTGGGCATGATCAACATGGAGATCCCGCGGTGCTTCTTGGCCTCGGTGTTGGTCCGCACCGCCAGCCACACGTAGTCGGCGTAGGCGATCAGGCTGGTCCACATCTTCTGGCCGTTGACGATGTAGTCGTCACCGTCGCGGATCGCCGTCGTGCGCAGGGCCGCCAGGTCGGTGCCGGCACCCGGCTCGGAGTAGCCGATCGAGAAGTGCAGCTCGCCCGCGGCGATCTTGGGCAGGAAGAACTTCTTCTGCTCGTCGGTGCCGAAGTGCATGATGGTCGGCGCGACGCTGTTGATGGTCAGGAACGGCACCGGTGCGCCCGCGATCGCGGCCTCGTCGGTGAAGATCAGTCCGTCCATCGGGGGCCGGGCCTGGCCGCCGAACTCCTCGGGCCAGGACAGGGTCAGCCAGCCGTCCTTGCCCATCTGTGCGACCGTCTCGCGGTAGACGTTCCCCCGGCCCATCTCGCCCTCCGACGAGTTCAGCGCCTCCACCCGGTCGGGTGTCATCAACGCAGAGAAGTAGGCGCGCAGCTCGCGGCGCAGCGCCTCCTGCTCGGGGGTGTAACCGATCCGCATCTGCTGCATCCTCACTGCTTGATGGACCTGACTTCCCACCTGGTTGTAACACGTTCTAGTCTTGGGGTCCAGGCCGGCGCTGCAGCGGTAGGCGTCCGGTGGCGTCGTATTCTGTGGCTGCGCGCCCACAGCCCCGGGTGTGCACACGTTCTGAGGAGGTCGTCATGCGAGTTGAAGTTGACCGCGATCGGTGCGAAGGCAACGCGGTGTGCGTGGGTATTGCCCCCGACCTGTTCGATCTCGACGACGAGGACTACGCCGTCGTGCTCGCCGACCCGGTGCCGGCCGACCAGGAGGAACTTGCCGAGCAGTCCATCGCCGAATGCCCCCGCGCCGCCCTGATCCGAAAAGACTAGAGGTATTCGTAAATTGACCCGCGGACGTGAGGAACGGAATGACTAACGACGCAGCTATCGACCTGTCCGGCAAGGTCGCCGTGGTGACCGGTGCCGCCGCAGGCCTCGGGCGGGCCGAGGCCATCGGGCTGGCCCAGGCCGGGGCGACCGTGGTGGTCAACGATATGGCCGCCGCGCTGGACGGCTCGGATGTGTTCGACGAGATCGCGGCCGCCGGCTCCAAGGGGGTCGCGGTCGCGGGCGATATCAGCCAGCGCGCCACCGCCGATGAGCTCGTGCAGACCGCCGACGGCCTCGGCGGCCTGAACATCGTCGTCAACAACGCGGGCATCACCCGCGACCGGATCCTGTTCAACATGACCGACGAGGAGTGGGACGCGGTCATCGCGGTGCACCTGCGCGGCCACTTCCTGCTGACCCGCAATGCCGCGACGTACTGGCGGGCCAAAGTGAAGGCGGGTGACGGCGACAAAGACGGACGGGTGTACGGCCGCATCGTCAACACCTCCTCGGAGGCCGGCCTGTCCGGCCCGGTCGGCCAGCCCAACTACGGCGCCGCGAAAGCCGGTATCACTGCCTTGACCCTCTCAGCGGCCAGGGCCCTGGAGCGCTTCGGGGTCCGCGTCAATGCCATCGCGCCGCGGGCCCGGACCGCGATGACGGCAGGGGTGTTCGGCGATGCGCCCGAGCTTGCTGATGGACGGGTCGACCCGCTGTCGACCGATCACGTCGTGACATTGGTGCGGTTTCTCAGCTCTCCGGCGTCCGAAGCCGTGAATGGGCAGCTGTTCATCGTTTATGGTCCAACCGTCACCTTGGTCGCGGCGCCCACGGCGGAGAAACAGTTCACCGCGAACGCCGACGCGTGGGCACCGGCGGACCTCGGTGCCACCCTGCGCGACTACTTTGCTGACCGTGATCCCGAGCGGGGGTTCTCGGCCACCGAGCTGATGTTGGAGCGAGACTGACAGTCTCGGTCGGCAATCTGTGAGCCGCGGTAGAACACGTTCTAGATAGATGCTCTTTGGATCTGCCGTGAACAGCTAAAACTGGTGATTATCGCCGTTTTTCGCAGTTCTTTGACACTGCGAACATGTTCTAGTTAGTATGATCCGGCTCACTAAGAGCGACGTAAGAACACGGGGTTGGAAGACCGCAGCAGCGAGCGGTCTATGACTTTTCGCCGTTGCGGATAGTCTTGACCGGCACACCCCACCCCCTGAGAACGGAGCCGAGGTTGATCGAACAACTTGCGGTTCCGGCCCGGGCCGTGGGTGGGTTCTTCGAAATGTCGCTCGACACCTTCGTCAAGATCTTCCGCCGCCCGTTCCAGCTCAAGGAGTTCCTCGATCAGACCTGGATGATCGCCCGCGTCTCGTTGGTGCCGACGCTGCTGGTGGCCATCCCGTTCACGGTGCTGGTCGCCTTCACCCTCAACATCCTGCTGCGTGAGATCGGCGCCGCCGACCTTTCCGGCGCGGGTACCGCGTTCGGGACCATCACCCAGCTCGGCCCGGTGGTGACGGTGCTGGTGGTCGCCGGTGCCGGCGCCACCGCGATCTGCGCCGATCTGGGCGCCCGCACCATCCGCGAGGAGATCGACGCGATGCGGGTGCTGGGCATCGACCCGATCCAGCGCCTGGTCGTGCCCCGCGTGCTGGCCTCGACCTTCGTAGCGCTGCTGCTCAACGGCCTGGTCTGCGCGATCGGCCTGTCCGGCGGCTATGTGTTCTCGGTGTTCCTGCAGGGCGTGAACCCCGGCGCGTTCATCAACGGGCTGACCGTGCTGACCGGTCTCGGGGAGCTGGTGCTCGCCGAGATCAAGGCGCTGTTGTTCGGTGTGGTCGCCGGCCTGGTCGGCTGCTACCGCGGGCTGACCGTGAAGGGCGGGCCCAAGGGTGTGGGCAACGCCGTCAACGAGACCGTCGTCTACGCGTTCATCTGCCTGTTCGTCATCAACGTGATCATGACCGCCATCGGCGTCCGGGTACTGGTGCGGTGACCGGCATGATGGTTGCGTGCGCAAAGACCGCGGATCCAGAGGCGCGGCCATGAGCTATGACGCCACCCTTCGTTTCCGCCGGCTGTTCCGTGGCGTGCCCAAAGCCGTCGACACCGTCGGTGAGCAGGCGTTGTTCTACGGCGAGACGCTGCGGTACCTGCCCAACGCCCTCAATCGCTACCGCAAGGAGACCATCCGGCTCATCGCCGAGATGACGATGGGGACCGGTGCGCTGGTGATGATCGGCGGCACGGTCGGGGTGGCCGCGTTCATGACGCTGGCCTCCGGCGGGGTCATCGCCGTGCAGGGGTACTCGTCGCTGGGCAACATCGGCATCGAGGCACTGACCGGCTTCCTGTCGGCATTCCTCAACGTCCGGATCGTGGCGCCGGTGATCGCCGGGATCGCGCTGGCCGCGACCATCGGCGCGGGCGCCACCGCCCAGCTCGGCGCGATGCGGGTGGCCGAAGAGATCGACGCGGTCGAATCGATGGCGGTGCACGCGGTCTCGTATCTGGTGTCGACGAGGTTGCTGGCCGGGCTGATAGCCATCGTGCCGCTGTACGCGCTGTCGGTGCTGGCCGCGTTCTTCGCCGCCCGGTTCACCACGGTGTTCATCAACGGTCAGTCGGCCGGCCTCTACGACCACTACTTCAACACGTTCCTGATCCCCAGCGACCTGCTGTGGTCGTTCCTGCAGGCCATCGTGATGTCGATCGCGGTGATGCTCGTGCACACCTATTACGGGTTCAACGCCTCGGGCGGCCCGGTCGGCGTGGGTATCGCGGTCGGCCAGGCCGTGCGGACCTCGCTGATCGTCGTCGTCACCATCGTCCTGCTCATCTCCCTGGCCGTCTACGGCGCGTCCGGCAACTTCAACCTCTCCGGGTAGGCGCAGATGTCGAACGGAGAAGCCAAACGCAGCCATGTCAGGATCGCCGCGGCGATCCTGGCCACCATCGCGGTCGCCGCGGTGGTGCTGACCTATCTGTCCTATACCGCGGCGTTCACCCGCACCGACACCGTCACGGTGATGTCACCGAGGGCAGGCCTGGTGATGGACCGCGACGCCAAGGTCAAATACCGTGGCATCCAGGTCGGCAAGGTCACCGACATCGAGTACGCGGGCCGCGACGCCAAGCTCACGTTGTCGATCAACCGCAACGAGCTGCGCTATATTCCGTCCAACGCGACCGTGCGCATCGCCGGTAACACCATCTTCGGCGCCAAATCGGTCGAGTTCCAGCCACCGGCGCAGCCCGAGCCGACCTCGCTGCGATCCGGCAGTTCGGTATCGGCCCAGAACGTGCAGCTCGAGGTCAACACGCTGTTCCAGACCCTGTCCGATGTGCTCGACAAGATCGACCCGGTGAGCCTCAACGCCACACTGACCGCACTCGGCGAGGGCCTGCGTGGCCACGGCGACGATGCGGGTGCGGCCCTGTCCGGGCTCAACAGCTACCTGCAGCAACTGAATCCGAAGTTGCCGACGCTGCAGGACGACTTCGCCAAGGCCGCCGTGGTGGCCGATATCTACGGCGACGCCGGGCCGGACCTGGCCACGGTCATCGGCAACGTGCCGACACTCAACCGGACGATCATCGATGAGCGGGACAATCTCAACGCGACGCTGCTGGCCGCGACCGGACTGGCCAACAACGGCACCGATACCTTGGCACCGGCCGCCGACAACTACATCGCGGCGATCCAGCGGCTGCGGGCCCCGTTGAAGGTGGCCGGTGACTACTCACCCGAGTTCGGCTGCATCCTGCAGGGCACCGCCATCGGCGTGGACCGGTTCGCCCCGATCATCGGCGGTATCCGGCCCGGCTTGTTCGTGTCCTCGAACTTCCTGCCCGGCGCACCCGCTTACACCTACCCGGAGAGCCTGCCGATGGTGAACGCCTCCGGTGGCCCGAACTGCCGTGGCCTGCCCAATATCCCGTCCAAGCAGTTCGGCGGCAGTTGGTTCCACTCGCCGTTCCTGGTCACCGACAACGCCTACGTGCCGTTCCAGCCGAACACCGAGGTCCAGTTCGACGCACCCGCAACGCTGCAGTTCCTGTTCAACGGGGCCTATGCGGAAAGGGACCGATACTGATGACGAACGCCTGCGTGAGGAACCGGCACTGATGCGCAGCGACCGGACCATGTTGAAGGTCAGCGTCTTCGCCGTCGTCATGCTGCTGGTGGCGGGGATGCTGGTGGTGGTGTTCGGCGAGTTCCGCTTCGCCTCGGGCAGCGGCTACCACGCCACCTTCACCCAGGCGTCCCGGCTCAAAGCCGGGCAGGATGTGCGCATCGCCGGCGTCCCGGTCGGCACGGTCAACGCCGTCAAGCTCAACCCAGACAACACCGTCGATGTCGCGTTCGACGTCAACAAGCGCTATCAGCTCTACACCTCGAGCCTGGCCAAGGTCCGCTACGAGAACCTGGTCGGCGATCGGTACCTGGAGATCACCTCTGGCCCGGGCGAGCTCCGCAAGCTGCCTGCCGGCGGCACCATCGCCAAGGAGAACACCCAGCCCGCACTCGATCTCGACGCGCTGCTCGGCGGGTTGCGGCCGGTGCTCAAGGGCCTCGACGGTAACAAGATCAACGAGGTCTCCAACGCGGTGATCGAGCTGCTGCAGGGGCAGGGCGGCGCCCTGTCGAACCTGCTGACCAGCACCGGCGCGTTCACTCAGAACCTGGCGGCCCGCGATCAGCTGATCGGCGATGTGATCACCAACCTCAACACCGTGCTGGGCACGGTCGATGCGAAGGGCGCGCAGTTCGACGCCAGCGTCGACCAACTGCAGCAGCTGATCGGCGGCCTGGCCGAGGGGCGCGACCCGATCGCCGGCGCGATCGCGCCGCTGGCCTCGGCCGAGAACGACCTGACCGACATGCTGGAGCAGTCCCGGCGGCCGCTACAGGGCGTCATCGAGAACGCCCGGCCGCTGGCGCAGCGGATGGACGAGCGCAAGGGCGACATCAACAAGGTGATCGAACCGCTCGCGGAGAACTACCTGCGGCTCAACGCGCTCGGCGCCTACGGGGCGTTCTTCAACATCTACTACTGCTCGATCCGGATGAAGGTCAACGGGCCCGCCGGTAGCGACATCCTGATTCCGTTCGGCGGTCCGCCGGATCCGTCCAAGGGGAGGTGCTCGGAGAATGGCTAGGCCTGAGCGCGACACCGCGCTACGGACCGGCATTCTGGGCATCTTCGTGGTGGGGTGCCTGGTGTTGGTGGCATTCGGCTATACCGGGCTGCCGTTCTTCCCGCAGGGCAAATCGTACGAGGCGTACTTCAGCGACGCGGGCGGGATCATCCCCGGCAACGACGTCAACGTCTCCGGTATCACCGTGGGCAAGGTGGCCGGGGTGGAGCTGGCCGGCGACACCGCCAAGGTCACGTTCACCGTCGACCGCAAGATTACGGTGGGCGATCAGTCGCTGGTCGCCATCAAGACCGACACCGTGCTCGGCGAGAAATCGCTCGGGGTGACGCCGAAGGGTGCGGGTAGCTCGACGGTGATCCCGTTGGGCCGCACCACAACTCCCTACACTCTGAACACCGCGCTGCAGGATCTCGGGCAGAACGTCAGCGAGCTGGACAAACCACGGCTCGAGCAGGCGCTGCAGACCCTCACCGATACGATGCGCGACGCCACCCCGCAGCTGCGCGGCGCGCTCGACGGGGTGGCCAATCTGTCCCGCAGCATCAACAAGCGTGACGAGGCACTCGAACAGCTCCTCGGGCACGCCAGGCGGGTGTCGGACCTGCTGGCGCAGCGGGCCGGGCAGGTCAACCAGTTGGTCAACGAAGGCAATCAGTTGTTCGCCGCACTCGACGAGCGCAGGCAGGCCCTGAGCAACCTGATCGCCGGGATCGACGATGTGTCCAGGCAGCTTTCGGGTTTCGTGGCCGACAACCGGCGCGAGTTCAAACCGGCATTGGAGAAGCTAAACCTGGTGATGGACAACCTGCTGGAGCGCAAGGAGCACATCGGCGAGGCGCTCAAGCGGCTGCCGGCGTATGCCACGGCGCTGGGCGAGGTGGTCGGCAACGGCCCTGGCTTCAACATCAACCTGTACGGTCTGCCGCCCGCGGCGATCTCCGAGGTGCTGCTCGACACCTACTTCCAGCCGGGCAAGCTGCCGGACAGCCTCGCCGACATGCTCCGCGGGTACATCTCCGAGCGCACGATCGTTAGGCCGAAATCGCCATGACGCAAAACAATCGAGGTCGTTGGTTTCGGTATGCGCTGGCCGCCGTGCTGCTGGTGACGTTGGCTGTCGGCGTCTATCAGGTGTGGCCGACGCGGGCCAGTCACAAGCTGACGGCCTACTTCACCAATGCGGTCGGGCTCTACCCCGGCGACGAGGTCCGGGTGGTCGGCGTTCCGGTGGGCCAGATCGACTCGATCGAGCCGCGGCCGTCGGATGTCAAGATCACCATGAACATCGACCGCGACGTCAAGGTGCCCGCCGATGCCAAGGCGCTGATCATTGCACCGAACCTGGTGTCGGCCAGGTTCATTCAGCTCACCCCGGCCTACACCGAGGGCGAGGTGATGGCCAAGGACGGCACGATCGGGCTGGACCACACCGCGGTCCCGGTGGAGTGGGACGAGGTCAAAGAGCAACTCACCCAGCTCAGTTCGCAGCTCGGCCCCAACGAGGGCTCGGTCCAGGGCCCGGTGGCGGCATTCGTCGACCAGGCCGCGGCGACCTTCGACGGCAACGGCGACTCGTTCCGCAATGCGCTGCGCGAACTGTCGCAAACCGCTGGGCGGCTCGGAGATTCGCGCACCGACCTGTTCGGCACCATCAAGAACCTGCAGGTCCTGGTGAACGCGCTGTCCAACAGCAACGAGCAGATCGTGCAGTTCACCAACCACGTCGCGTCGGTGTCGCAGGTACTGGCCGAGAGTTCGGCAGGCCTCAATGACACGCTGGACACGTTGAACCAGGCGCTGAACGATGTCAAAGGTTTCCTGGGTGAGAGCAACGAAGCGCTGATCGGCCAGGTCGGCAAGCTGTCCGAGTTCACCCAGATCCTCACCGATCACAGCGACGATATCGAGCAGATCCTGCACATCACGCCCAACGGCCTGGCGAACTTCTACAACATCTACAACCCGGCCCAGGGCACCGTCGGCGGCCTGCTTTCGCTGCCCAACTTCGCCAACCCGGTGCAATTCATCTGCGGTGGCACGTTCGACACCGGCGCCAACCCCGACAACTACAAGCGGGCCGAGATCTGCAGGCAGCGGATGGGGCCGGTGCTCAAGCGCTTCACGATGAACTACCCGCCGGTGCTGTTCCACCCGATCAACAGCATCACCGCCTACAAGGGCCAGATCATCTACGACACCCCGGCGACCGAGGCCAAGTCGGAGACCCCGCTGCCGTACCTGCAGTGGCAGAACGCCCCCGGCGTGACCCCTCCCCAGGTTCCGTCGGATGCGTCGCTGAGTTCGTTCATGGTGCCGCCGGCCGCGGGCGCGGCGGGGCAGCCTGCCGCCCCGCCGCCGACCGACGCACATATGGGCGGTCCTGGGGCCCCGGTTCCCGGCCCGGCCCCGGAGGCCGGTGCACCGCCCCCCGTCGACCCGGGAGCGGGCGGATGAGCCGAGGTAGAACGTTGACGCACAAGGCATCCCGGTTGGGTGGGCGCACCGTGGCGCTCGGCGCCGGTGCGCTGATGCTGGCCGGCTGCCAGTTCGGCGGCCTCAACTCGCTCAACATGCCCGGTACCGCCGGACACGGTCGCGGCTCCTACACCATCACGGTGCAGTTGCCGGATGTGGCGACGCTGCCGCAGAACTCGCCGGTGATGGTCGACGACGTCACCGTCGGCAGCGTGTCCGGCCTTGACGCGGTGCAACGTCCCGACGGATCGTTCTACGCGGCGGTGGAGCTGTCCCTGGACGGCGACGTGAAGCTGCCCGCCAATGCCACCGCCCGGGTCGCCCAGACCTCGCTGCTGGGTTCGCAGCACGTCGAACTGTCCGCGCCGGTCGACGAACCCGAGGAGGGACGGCTGCGCGAGGGGTCCAACATCGCGCTGGCGCAGACCGGGCGCTATCCCACCACCGAGGAGGTGCTGTCCTCCCTGGGTATGGTGGTCAACAAGGGCAATCTCGGTGCGCTGCAGGACATCACCGACGAGGCCTATGCTGCGGTGGCCGGCCGGGCCGGCACCTTCGCCGATCTGATTCCCCGGCTGGCCGAGCTGACGGCTTCGCTGGACCGCCAGACCAACGACATCATCGCCGCCGCCGACGGACTGAACCGGTTCGCCTCGATCCTGGCCCGCAACAAGGACAATCTCGGCCGCACCCTCGACACCCTGCCGGGCGCGCTGAAGGTGCTCAACGACAACCGGTCCAACATCGTCGACGCGTTCACGGCGCTGCGCGGCTTCGCCGAGGTAGGCTCGCGGATCCTGTCGCAGACCAAGGACGATTTCGCCGCCGACCTCAAGGACCTGTACCCGGTGATCAAGGCGTTCAACGACAACGCCGACGACTTCATCAAGGACCTGGAGTTCCTGCCGACGTTCCCGTTCCACTACAAGTACCTGCGCAATGCGGTACGCGGCGACTACCTCAACGTCTTCGTGACGTTCGACCTGACCTTGCGCCGATTCGGTGAGTCGATGTTCACCACCGGGGGCTTCGACCCCAACATGAAACACCTCAACGAGGTGGTGAACCCGCCCGACTTCCTGACCGGTGCGATGGCGAACCTGTCCGGTCAGGCCGCCGATCCGTTCCAGATCCCGCCGGGGACCGCCACGCAGCACGAGGAGGCCCCGCAATGATCGACCGGCTCACTCGGATGCAATTGGCGATCTTCGGGATTGTCACGGTGCTGACCGTCGCCGCGATCTCACTGTTCTACCTGCACCTGCCCGCCGCGGTGGGGATCGGCGTGTACAACGTCAACGCCAACTTCGTTGCAGGCGGCGGGATCTATCAGAACGCCAACGTCACCTACCGCGGTGTGACCGTCGGCCGGGTGGAATCGGTCGGTCTGGCGCCCGACGGGGTGGTCGCGAAGATGAGGCTGAACAGCGGCACCGCGATCCCCGAGAACGTCACCGCGACCGTCAAGAGCGTTTCGGCCGTCGGCGAGCAGTACATCGACCTGGTGCCGCCGGAGGATGCGTCGACCGACAAGTTGCGCAACGGCGCCACCATCAGCCAGCAGAACACCAGGGTGGGCCAGGACATCGCCGGGTTGCTGCACGAGGCCGACACCTTGGTGAGCAGCGTGGGTGACAGCCGGCTGCAGGACCTGCTCCGGGAGACCTTCAAGGCGTTCAACGGGTCCGGCCCCGAACTCGCCCGGCTGATCGAGTCGTCGCGGCTGCTGGTCGACGAGGCGAATTCGAACTACGGGCAGACCAGCCAGCTGATCGATCAGGCCGGCCCGTTCCTCGACGCCCAGATCCGGGGCGGAGACGACATCCGGTCGCTGGCCGACGGGCTGGCCCGGTTCACCGGGGAGGTGGCCGGCGCCGACCCGCAGCTGCGCACCACGCTGAAGACCGTGCCGGGTGCGACCGCCGTGGCCGACACCGCGTTCAGCGGTATCCGCCCGACCTTCCCGGTGCTGGCCGCCAACCTGGCCAACTTCGGCCGGATCGGCGTCATCTACAGCAAATCCCTCGAACAGGCGCTGGTGATCTTCCCGGCCCTGATGGCCGCGCTCAACACGGTGGCCGGCGGCGTGCCCACCGATGAGGGCGGCAAGCTCGACTTCAAGGTGGACCTCGGTGACCCGCCGCCGTGCCAGACCGGGTTCCTGCCGCCGACCCAGATCCGGTCACCGGCCGATCAGACGCTGCGCGAGCTGCCGACCGACCTGTACTGCAAGACCGCGCAGAACGATCCGGCGGTGGTGCGCGGTGCGCGTAACTACCCGTGTCAGGAGTTCCCGGGCAAGCGGGCGCCCACGGTCCAGCTGTGCCGCGACCCGAACGGGTATGTGCCGGTGGGCAGCAACCCGTGGCGCGGCCCGCCGGTGCCGTACGGGACGCCGATCGAGGACGGGCGAAACATTCTGCCGCCCAACAAGTTCCCGATGATCCCGCCGCAGGTGGATCCGGATCCGGGGCCGCCGGTGGTGCAGCTGCCGCCGGGTGTGGCGCCGGGACCAGGGCCTGCCCCACATGCGCCGTTCCCGTTGCCGGTGCCGCCGAACAAGCAGGGACCGCCGCCGCCACCGTGGCCGTACTTCGCCCCACCCGACCAGGTGGTGCCGCCGTACGGCCGCACACCCCCGCCCCCTGCGGATGTGGCCGCACCGCCTGCACCGCCCGTGCAGGCGCCGCCGGCCCCGCCCGAGGGAGGTCCGCTGCCCGCCGAGGCACCACCTCTGGCGAGTGCCCAGGGAATCGGCACCTACGATCAGCACAGTGGGGTCTTCGCCGACGCCGACGGTGGCAGCGGTGTCTACGCGCCCGGTGCGGACGACATCGCACCCGCGGAGACCTGGGTAGATCTGATGTTGGATCCAAGGCAGGCTTGATGAGTGAAGAAACGGCCTCAGCGACGCACGTGTCGAGGCCGCAGCGTCGACGCGCGTCCCGGGCGGCCGGTCCGGCCGCAGGCAAGGTAGCGACGACGACCACGACCGTTGGCGCGGCGCAGGCCGAACCCGCGGCAGGCACGGCACGGGTGAGCAAACCGGTCAAGGCGCCGCCGCGGCGGCGGGCGAACGGGCGGCTGGTGGCCGCCGTCGCGGCCGCGGTGCTGGTCGTCGCGACCGCCGCGATGGGTGTCCTGGCCTATGTGATGTACGACCAGCAGCGTGCGGTGGACACCGTGCAGGCCCGCAATGAGCAGTTCGTCGACACCGCCAAGCAGACCGTGGTCAACATGTTCAGCTACACCCAGGACACCATCGACGACAGTGTGAACCGGTTCGTCGACGGCACCAGCGGGCCGCTGCGCGACATGATGAGCCAGGCGGGCAACGTCGACAACCTCAAGGCGCTGTTCCGCGACACCAACGCCAGCTCGGAGGCGGTGGTCAACGGGGCCGCACTGGAGAAGGTCGACGAGATCGCCAAGAACGCCTCGGTGCTGGTGTCGGTCTGGGTGACCGTGACCGACCTCGACGGGGTCAATTCGCCGACCCGGCCCTACCGGTTGCGGGTCATCGTGCACGAGGACGACAACGGCCACATGACCGGATACGACCTCAAGTACCCCGACGGGGGCAACTGATGCGGTCGCGAATCGTCGGGTTGGTGGTCGTCGCGCTGGCGGTCGCGTTCGTCGCGGCGTCGGGCCTGGGCGGGTTGCTGTACTGGAACCGGGTGCAGCAGCGCGGCCAGGATGCGACTCGGCAGGCGCTGGTTCCGCTGGCGGCCGAGCAGATACCGAAGGTGTTCGGCTATGACTACCAGACCGTCGAGCGGAGCCTGATCGAGACCTATCCGCTGCTGACCCCCGACTTCCGGCAGAAGTTCGAGGCCGACGCGACCGGCAAGGTCATTCCCGAGGCGCGCAAACGCCAGCTCGTCGTGCAGATCAGTGTCGTCGGGGTCGGCGTCATGGCGGCCCAGCGCGAGTCCGGATCGGTGCTGGTGTACATGAACCGGACGGTGACCGACCAGTCCCGGCAGCCCCTTTACGACGGCAGCCGGCTCCGCGTCGAATACCGCAAGCTCGGCGGCAAGTGGCTGATCGACTCGATCACGCCGATTTAGCCGAGGCCGGCGCTCAGGCGGTTTTCGCGCTTGCCAGCGCTCAGGCCGTTTTCGCGCTTGCCAGCGCGTCGAGAAACGAGCGGGCCCAGCGGTCGACATCGTGCGCGAGCACCTGGCGGCGCAACGCGCGCATCCGTCGTCGGCCTTCCTCGGGTTCCTGGTTGAGCGCGGCCTCGATCGCGTCCTTGACCCCCTCGAGGTCGTGCGGATTGGCCAGATAGGCCTGGCGCAGCTCGGCGGCCGCGCCGGTGAACTCGCTGAGCACCAGGGCGCCGCCGAGATCGCTGCGGCAGGCCACATACTCCTTGGCGACCAGGTTCATCCCGTCGCGCAGCGGGGTCACGAGCATGACGTCGGCGGCCACGAAGAACGCGATCAGCTCATCGCGCGGCACCGGACGGTGCACGTAGTGCACGATCGGGTGGCCGACCTCGCCGTACTCGCCGTTGATGTGGCCGACCTGGCGTTCGATGTCCTCCCGCATCGCGATGTAGCTCTCGACGCGTTCCCGGCTCGGCGTCGCCAGCTGCACCAGCGCGGTGTCATCGCGTTTGACCCGGTGTTCGTCGAGCAGTTCGGAAAGGGCCCGCAGCCGGACGTCGATCCCCTTGGTGTAGTCCAGCCGGTCCACCCCGAGCAGGATCTTGCGGGGGTTGCCGAGTTCGGCGCGGATCTGGCGGGCCCGCTGCCGCACGGACCGATTGCGGGCCTTGGTGTCGAGGTCGCCCGAGTCGATCGAGATGGGGAAGGCGCCTACCTTGACGGTCCGGAAGCCGTAGGCCACCTCGCCGAACCGGGCCCTGACCCCGACCGACGCGCGGCTGGTGTTCGCCCCGATCAGCCGCCGCGCCAGGACCAGGAAGTTCTGGGCACCTCCGGCCAGGTGGAACCCGACCAGGTCGGCGCCGAGCAGTCCCTCGACGATCTCGGTGCGCCACGGCATCTGCATGAACAGTTCCACCGGCGGGAACGGGATGTGCAGGAAGAAACCGATGGTGAGGTCCGGGCGCAGCATCCGCAGCATCTTCGGCACCAGTTGCAGCTGGTAGTCCTGAACCCACACGGTCGCGCCCCGGGCCGCCGCGCCGGCCGTCGCCTCGGCGAAGCGTCGGTTCACCTCGACGTAGCTGTCCCACCATTCGCGGTGGTACTCG
>NZ_JBSFPX010000151.1:0-19255 GCF_053588415.1 Mycobacterium sp. NPDC003449 | reverse complement strand
GACATAGAACTGCCCCTTTTCTTCGGAAAAGGGGCAGTTCTATGTCTGCTCACCATCCCCCGCACAATGGACCGCATGCGAGTTCTGGTGCAGCGGGTGACGTCTGCTCACGTGTCGGTCGACGGCGACGTCGTCGGCGCGATCGAACCGACCGGCCAGGGTCTGCTCGCCCTGGTCGGTGTGACCCATGACGACGATGCCGCCAAGGCCCGCAAGATGGCCGAAAAGCTCTGGGCGCTAAGGATTCTCGACGGCGAGAAATCCGCCGCCGATGTCGGCGCCCCGATCCTGGTGGTCAGCCAGTTCACGCTGTACGCCAACACCGACAAGGGCAGGCGCCCGTCCTGGAACGCCGCGGCCCCCGGCCCGGTCGCGCAACCGCTGGTGGCCGAGTTCGCCGAGGCGCTGCGCCGGCTGGGCGCGACCGTCCGAACGGGGGTTTTCGGGGCGGATATGCGGGTGCAACTGGTCAATGACGGGCCGGTGACACTGCTGTTGGAGCTGTGAGATCCCTGGGCGTCACCGGGTATTGTCGGCACATGACGACCAACCTGGACGCTCGCCTCGGCTCGCTCTCGCCCGCCGTCATCAGCCTGTTCCGCATCGTGTTCGGATTCCTGTTCACCATTCACGGCGCGTCGAAACTCTTTGCCTGGCCTGTCGACTCGGGATCCGGCGCGGTGCAGGCCGGCGCCTGGCCGCTGTGGTACGCCGGGGTCATCGAACTCGTGCTCGGCCTGCTGATCATCGCCGGACTGTTCACCCGGATCGCGGCGTTCATCGCGTCCGGTGAGATGGCGTTCGCCTACTTCACCCAGCATCAGCCCAAGGGGCTGCTGCCGTTGGAGAACGGCGGCGAGCCGACCGTACTGTTCTGCTTCGGATTCCTGCTGCTGGCGGCGATCGGTGGCGGGGCCTGTGCGGTGGACGCGGTGCGCGGCAAGCGCTAATCCAGCGCCAGGTCTTTGCGGAACCGCCGCATCCCGTCGATCTTCTCGGCGAGCGTGCAGTCCAACCCGGTGTAGAACGCCCACGGCATGGTCAGGATGTGGGTGATCCCACCCGCCTCGGCACGCTCGTAGTCGGCGAGGGTCACGGCGTCGGTCAGCGGGGTCAGGACGGTGAAATCGTCCATCGTCAAACCGGCCTCGGCGCGCAGCTCGCGCACCCGGCCGATGGCGGCCACGGCCCGGTCGATGGTGATCAGATCCCCGATCCAGCCGTCGTTTCGCGCGGCCCGCCGCAGTGCCGGATCGGACAGGCCGCCGACCCAGACCGGGATTCGCGGCGGTGTGGGTTCCATCTCCAGCCGGGGTGCGGTGTAGAACTCACCGGAGAACTCGGTCCAGCCGGGCGACCACAGCGCCCGCATCAACCGCAGCATCTCGTCGGTGCGGCGGCCCCGAGCGTCGAAACGCTGCCCCACCAGATCGAATTCGTCTCTGCACCACCCGACCCCGACCCCGAGGTCGACCCGGCCGCCGGCCAGTACGGCGGCCGTCCCGATGGCCTTGGCCGCCGCATACGGATCCCGCATCGCCGGGATGTAGACCGTGGTGGTGAACCGCAGCCGGGTGGTCACCGTGGCCAGCGCACCGATCAGCACCCAGGGGTCGGGCCAGTGGGTGAAGGGTTGCCAGCGCCGCTCCCCGTCCCGGGTATAGGGGTAGGGCGTGGCGAGGGTCTCGAGATTGACGATGTGATCTGGTATCCCCATCCCGTCGTAGCCGAGATCATCTGCGGCCTTGGCGATCTCGACAATCTCGGACGTATCGAGGAATCCGGTCGCCACATAGAACCTCATCCGGCGTCCCGCGCCCAGGCCGGGGTGATGAAGACACCCTCGGCCTCGACGGTGATCCCTTCGGCATCGCTGATATGGCCCCGCGCATACGTTTTGACACCTTCGGTGCGGTCGATATAGGCCTCGGCACGCAGCGGCCCCAGCGGTGTGCCGCGGCGGTACCGGCAGGTGATGGTCCCGGTGTAGCGCGGCTCGTTCAGGCCGTCGCTGGCCACCTCGCCGAGGATGTGGTCGAGCACCAGCGCGCAGATGCCGCCGTGCACCCATCCCGACGGGCCCTCGTAGGCCGCACCGAGCACGAATTCGCTCCAGCAGGTGCCGTCCTCGGAATGTTCGATCACCAGCGGCGGGGCCACCGCATTGCGCAACCCGATCACCGGATTGGCCCACACCACCGGCTTGCCGGTCTCGGCATGCACCATGACCCGCGCCCGCTCGCTCTGGTCGCGGCGCAACGATTCGGAGATCGCCTCGACGGCCGCGGTCGCCTCGGCGATGGTCTGCGGGTCCACCTCGGTGCGCACCCCGACGTCGACGAGCTCACGGATCGCGCGGGCGAACGGTTCGTACAGCCCCGCCAACCGGTCATGCTCGGCGGCCGATATGACGTCGTACGGGTAGCCCATAGACATACTTACTATCAGGTGCGCGATCCGGCGGGCGACTACTCTCCGCCGAAAATCCTGCGGACGACGTTTTTCGCGCGTCGCGTCACCCGCAGATAGTTGTCCAGGAACTCGCCGCCGTCGTCGCTGCCCCACCCGGCCGCCAGCGCCACCGCGTTGAGCTGGCGGCCCGGCCCGGGCAGCTGGTCGGTGGGTTTGCCGCGCACCAGGACCAACGCGTTGCGGGCCCGGGTGGCGGTCAGCCACGCGTCGCGCAGCAGCTCGACGTCGCCCTCGGCGACCAACTCGGCCGCGCCTATCGCGTTGAGGGTGTCCAGCGTCGAGGTGGTGTGCAGCGCGGGCACCTCGTGGGCATGGCGGAGCTGCAGCAGCTGCACGGTCCACTCGATGTCGGCCAGACCGCCGCGGCCGAGCTTGGTGTGGGTGTTGGGATCGGCGCCGCGCGGCAGCCGCTCGGCGTCGACCCGGGCCTTGATCCGCCGGATCTCGTTGACGGCGTCGGCCGAGACCCCTTCCGGCGGGTAGCGGGTGTTGTCGGCCAGGACGAGGAAACGCTCACCGAGCTCGAGATCGCCCGCGACCCGGTGGGCCCGCAGCAGCGCCTGGATCTCCCACGGCTGCGCCCACTGCGCGTAGTAGGCCTGATAGGACGCGAGCGTGCGCACCAGGGGCCCGTTGCGGCCCTCCGGACGCAGGCCCGTGTCCACCTCGAGCGGTGGGTCGGCGCTGGGCGTGCCCAGCAGCGCCCGGATCTGCTCGGCGATGCTCACCGACCAGCGCACCGCGGTCGCGTCGTCGACACCCGCGGTCGGCTCGCACACGAACATCACGTCGGCGTCGGACCCGTAGCCCAGCTCGCTGCCGCCGAGCCGGCCCATGCCGATCACCGCGATCCGCGCCGGCACACCGGATTCGGGTGTGTTGGCCCGGATCACCGCATCGAGCGCGGCCTGCAGCACCGCAACCCAGACCGAGGTCAGCGATTTGCACACGTCGATCACGTCCAGCATTCCGAGCACATCGGCCGACGCGACGCGGGCCAGTTCGGCGCGGCGCAGGGCGCGCGCGGCCGCGATGGCCCGGGTCGGGTCGCGGTGCCGCCCGGCCGAGGCCACCAGTGCGCGCCCCACCCCGTCGGCGTCGCCGTCCAGCAGTTTGGGCCCGTTCGGCCCGTCGGCATAGAGCCGGATCACCTCGGGGGCGCGCATCAACAGCTCGGGGATGTAGGCCGACGTGCCCAACACCCGCATCAGCCGCTTGGCCACCGCACCCTCGTCGCGCAGCGTGGACAGGTACCAGCGCTGTTCGGCCAGCTCATCGCTCATCCGCCGGTAGACCAGCAGGCCGGCGTCGGGGTCGGGGGTGTCGGAGAGCCAGTCCAGCAGTGTCGGCAACAGCACCTGCTGCACCCGGCCCTTGCGCCCGGTCCCTCCGGTCAGGGCGGCCAGGTGGGTCAGCGCGCTCTGCGGCCCCTCGTAACCCAGTGCGGCGAGCTGACGTTCGGCGGCCTCGGAGCTCATTCCGGCCTGGATGCCGAGCGCGGGCTGGCCCACCGATTCCAGCAGCGGCTGGTAGAAGAGCTTGGCGTGCAGCCGCGACACCCGCAGGCTCTGCCGTTTGAGTTCCTTGCGCAGCACGCCCTGCGCGTCGTGAGTCCCGTCCGGGCGGACGTGCGCGGCCCGGGCCAGCCAGCGGACCGCCTCGTCGTCGTTGTCGTCGGGCAGCAGATGCGTGCGTTTGAGCCGCTGCAGTTGCAGCCGGTGTTCGAGCAGCCGCAGGAACTCGTAGGAGGCGGTCATGTTGGCGGTGTCGTCGCGGCCGATGTAGCCGCCGGCCCCGAGCACGGTGAGGGCGTCCACCGTCGAGGCGACGTGCAGCGAGTCGTCGTTGCGGCCGTGCACCAATTGCAGGAGCTGGACCGCGAATTCGACGTCGCGCAACCCACCCGTGCCCAGTTTGATCTCCCTGGACCGCACGCCTGCCGGCACCAGCTCCTCGACCCGCCTGCGCATGGCCTGCACCTCCGGCACGAAATCCTCGCGCTCGCAGGCCGTCCACACCATCGGCATCAGCGCCTCGATGTAGGCGTTGCCCAGCGCGGCATCGCCTGCGGCCGGGCGGGCTTTGAGCAGGGCCTGAAACTCCCAGGTCTTGGCCCAGCGCTGGTAGTAGGCGAGGTGCGAATCCAGGGTGCGGACCAACTGGCCGTGTTTGCCTTCCGGCCGCAGTGCCGCGTCGACCTGGAAGAACGCGTCGGCGGCGAACCGCATCATCTCGCCGGCCACCCGGGTCGCCATCGCCAGGTGATCGGAGGTGCCGTCTTTGTCGACATCCTCGCCGACGAAGATGACGTCGACGTCGCTGACGTAGTTCAGTTCGCGCGCACCGCATTTGCCCATCGCGATGACCGCGAGCCGGGGGGCGCCGTCCTCGGAGTCGCCGCATTCGGCGCGGGTCGCCACGGTCAGGGCGGCACCGAGCGCCGCGTCGGCGAGATCGGACAGGTGGGCCGCGACCGTGATGAACGGCAGCACCGGTTCGTTCTCGACCGTGCTGGCCACGTCCATGGCGGCCAGCACCAGCAGCCGGTCCCGGTACAGGTCGCGCAGCGGTGGTACCGCGGCGCCGACCCCCCGCTCGATGTCGACGCGGCGGGCGGTCTCGGCGAAGCTCTCGGTCAACTGCTCGGCGTCCGGCAGTTCGGCGGGGCCGGTCAGCAGTCGCCAGGACCCGGGGTGGGCCACCAGGTGGTCGCCGAGGGCCAGGGACGATCCGAGGATGCCGAACAGCCTGCCGCGCAGCGCCTTGTCGGTGAGCAGCCTGCGGTTCAGCTCGTCCCAGCCGTCGCCCAGCTCATCGGCCAGCCGCACCATCGCCAGCAGCGCGACATCGGCGTCGGGGGCGCGCGAGAGCGACCACAGCAGCTCGACGTGGGCGTCGGTGATCCAGCCGAGCCGTTCCAGTTCGGCCGGGGCCTGCGGATCGACCAGTCCGAGCCGGCCGACACTGGGCAGCTTGGGGCGTTCGGTGACGGGCTTCGGCACGCCCCAAACGGTAGCGCACCGCCCCGCGCCCGCCGCCGGTCAACTCACAGCGACAGGTAGGTCTTGAGCTCGTAGGGCGTGACGTGGCTGCGGTAGTTCTCCCACTCCGTGCGCTTGTTCCGCAGGAAGTAGTCGAATACGTGCTCCCCCAACGCTTCCGCGACCAACTCGGAGTTCTCCATGGCCTCCAGCGCGTTACCGAGGCTGCCGGGCAGCTCGCGGTAGCCCATGGCGCGGCGTTCCTCGGTGGTGAGGCTCCAGACGTTGTCCTCGGCCTGCGGGCCGAGCACATAGCCCTTCTCGACGCCGCGCAGACCCGCGGCGAGCAGCACCGCGAAGGTCAGGTAGGGGTTACAGGCCGAGTCGGGGCTGCGCACCTCGACGCGCCGGGACGACGCTTTGCGCGGCGTGTACATCGGGACCCGCACCAGCGCCGAGCGGTTGGCCGCCCCCCATGAGGCCGCGGTGGGCGCTTCGCCGCCGTGGACCAGCCGCTTGTAGGAGTTCACCCACTGGTTGGTGACGGCGCTGATCTCACTGGCGTGTTCGAGAATGCCCGCGATGAAGGATTTGGCCACATCCGACAGCTGCAGCGGGTCGTCGGGACTGTGGAAGGCGTTGGTGTCGCCCTCGAACAGGCTCATGTGGGTGTGCATGGCCGAGCCGGGATGTTCGGCGAACGGCTTGGGCATGAACGAGGCCCGCACACCGTCGCCGAGCGCGACCTCCTTGACCACGTACCGGAAGGTCATCACGTTGTCGGCCATGGACAGCGCGTCGGCGTAGCGCAGGTCGATCTCCTGCTGGCCCGGTGCCCCCTCGTGGTGGCTGAACTCCACCGAGATGCCCATCTGTTCCAGCGCGTCGATGGCATGGCGGCGGAAGTTGGGGGCCGCGTCGTGCACGGCCTGGTCGAAATAGCCGCCGTTGTCGGCCGGGATGGGCGCCGATCCGTCGTCCGGGCCGGGTTTGAGCAGGAAGAACTCGATCTCGGGGTGCACGTAGCAGGAGAAGCCGAGGTCGCTGGCCTTGGCCAGTTGGCGGCGCAGCACGTGGCGCGAATCGGCCCACGACGGCGAACCGTCGGGCATCGTGATGTCGCAGAACATCCGCGCCGAGTGGTGCTCACCTTTGCTCGACGTCCAGGGCAGCACCTGGAAGGTGGACGGATCGGGCCGCGCGACGGTGTCGGATTCGGAGATCCGGGCGAAGCCCTCGATCGACGAGCCGTCGAATCCGATGCCCTCCTCGAAGGCGCCTTCGAGTTCGGCTGGCGCGATCGCCACCGACTTGAGGTAGCCGAGCACATCGGTGAACCACAACCGGACGAACCGGATATCGCGTTCCTCCAGCGTGCGCAGCACGAATTCCTTCTGGCGGTCCATGACGCGAGCGTAGGCAGCGGGTGTTAATTCCGTGTTACGGCGCTGGAAGGACTGGCGTGAGGGCTAACACGTGAGGTCGGCGGCCGGCACGGCGAGGTCGACCAGATATCGCACGACGGCGGTGTCGACGCAGGCGTCGCCGTTGAACACCACGGTGTGCTGGGTGCCGGTGAACGAGATGAGCGGGGCGCCGAGTTGGCGGGCCAGGTCCACCCCGGCCTGATAGGGCGTGGCCGGGTCGCCGGTGGTCGAGACCACCACGACCTTGCCCGCCCCCGGCCCGCGCACCTGGTGCGGTGCCGATGTCGCGGGTACCGGCCACAGCGCGCAGATGTCGCGCGGCGCATACCCGGTGAACTGTCCGTAGGCCATGAACGGGGCCGCCTCGCGGGTGCGCCGGTCGGCGTCGGCGTAGACCGCGGGATCGGCGGGGTACGGCGAGTCGACGCACCGGATCGCGGTGAACGCGTCCTGCATGTTCCCGTAGTGCCCGGATGCGTCGCGGTGCTGGTAGTCGTCGGCCAGCAGCAGCAGGTCGCCGGCATCGGTGCCGCGGGCCAGGCCGAGCAGCCCGCTGGTCAGATAGGGCCAGTAGCGCGCCGAGTACAGCGCGTTGCCCGTGCCGGTGATGGCGTCGGCGTAGCCGAGTCCGCGCGGATCCGATGTCGCGGCGGGCCGCGCCACCAGCGGGTCGACGAGTTGGTGATAGCGGCTGACGAACTGGGCCGGATCGGTGCCCAGCGGACAGCCCGCCGATCTGGCGCAGTCGGCGGCGTAGGCGTCGAAAGCCTTTTGGAAACCGGCCATCTGACGGATGTTCTTGGTGACCGGATCCAGGCTGGGGTCCACCGCGCCGTCGAGCACCATGGTGCGGACCCGGTCACCGAACTGTTCGGCGTAGAGCGCGCCGAGGTCGGTGCCGTAGGAGAAGCCCAGATAGTTGATCTGCTCCTCGCCCAGCGCGGCGCGTACCGCATCCATGTCCTGGACCGTCGAGGCGGTGCCGACGTTGGCCAGGAACGGCGCGCCCATCCGGTCCAGGCACTGCTGGGCCAGGCCGCGGTGCACGTCTTCGATGTGGGCGACGCCCGCCGGGCTGTAGTCGGCCATCGGTTCGCGCCGGTACGCGTCGAATTCGGCATCGGTACGGCAGCGCAGCTGCGGGGTGGAATGGCCGACCCCGCGTGGGTCGAAGCCGACCAGGTCGAACCGGCGGCCGATCTCGGTGCCGGCCAGCGCCGCGCCCATCCCGGCGATCGTGTCGACGGCCGAGGCGCCCGGCCCGCCGGGGTTGACCATCAGCACCCCGATTTTCTCGCCGGCCGCCGGGATCCGGATCACCGCCAGCTGCGCCTGCGCGCCGGCCGGATCGTTGCGGTCGACCGGCACCGCGACGGTGCCGCACTGCGCGGTGGGGATGGCCGAGGCAGCGGGGACCCACGCCGAACAGTCGCCCCACCCCTGCGGCGCGGCCGCGGCGACCGGGCCGGCGATCCCGGATACGACGAGCAGCACCGCCGCCGTCAATACCTCCCGGACTCCCCGACCCACCCACCGCACGGCTGACATACTCGCACGCCGGGCGCCCGGCGGGCGGGCGCCGAGTCCGACCGGAGATCATCCGGCAACCGGACGGTGACCTCCGGTCAATTCCGAGGTCAGCAGCGCGAATTCGGCGGCGGCACCGTCACGTCGACCAGATAGGTGGCGGCGATGTCGTCGACGCACTTGTTGCCCTGGAACACCACGGTGTGCTGGGTGCCGTCGAAGGTGAGCAGCGTCCCGCCGAGCTGGCGGGCCAGGTCGACACCGGCCTGGTACGGGGTGGCCGGGTCGTTGGTGGTCGAGACCACCAGGGTCGGCGGCAGACCGGTCACCGAGATCTGGTGCGGCTCACTGGTCGGCGGCACCGGCCAGAACGCGCACGCGCCGAGCGGTGCGTCGCCGGTGAATTCGCCGTAGCTCATGAACGGGGCCACCTCACGCAGCCGCTTGTCCTGCTCGACGACGGTGGCCTTGTCGGTGATGGCCGGGGTGTCCATGCAGTTCACCGCGACCCGCACATCGGTCGAGTTGTTGTAGTGCCCCTTGGCGTCGCGGCCCATGTACAGGTCGGCCAGCGCCAGCATCAGCTCCCCGTCACCGTTCTTCACACCGGTCAGCGCATCGGTCAGGTGCCGCCACAGGTTGGGCGAGTACAGCGGCAGGATGGTGCCGACGATGGCGTCGCTGTAGCTGAGCCCGCGCGGGTCCTTGGTCTTGGCCGGCGACTCGACCAGCGGGTCGACCAGCGTCTTGTACACGTCGACGGCCTTGGCCGGGTCGGTCCCCAACGGGCAGTCGGGGCTTTTCGCGCAGTCAGCCGCGTAGTCGTCGAACGCCTGCTGGAATGCCGCGGCCTGCCGGATGTCGGCCTCGACCGGATCCGCGTTGGGGTCAACGGCGCCGTCGAGGATCATCGCGCGCACCTTGTCGGGGAACTGCTCGGCGTAGGTGGCGCCGATGCGGGTGCCGTACGAGTAGCCCAGATAGGTCAGTTTGTCGTCGCCGAGCGCGGCGCGGATCGCGTCGAGATCCTTGGCGACATTCTCCGTCCCCACGTTCTCCAGGAACTCCACGCCCATCTTGTCGACGCAGCGCTGCACGAACTGTTTGGTCTCGTTCTCCAGGTGCTCGACACCTTCGGGGGTGTACTCGACGGTCGGGTCGGCGCGCAGCCGGTCGTTGTCGGCGTCGGAGTTGCACCACACCGCCGGGTTCGACAGGTTGACCCCGCGCGGATCGAAGCCCACCACGTCGAAGCGTTCCTTGACCGACTCCGGCAGGCTGGGCAGCAGGGAAACCGCCGATTCGACGCCGGATTCGCCCGGCCCGCCCGGGTTGATCACCAGCGAGCCGACCTTCTGGCCGGTGGCCGGGAACCGGATCATCGCCAGCTGGGCGACTTCGCCGTCGGGTTTGGCGTAGTCCACCGGGACCGACAGCATGCCGCACTCCGCCCCGGCCGGGATCTGGACCTGGTCGCCGGAACCGGCTTTGCACGGCAGCCACTGCACCGGCGTGCCCGGTCTGGGCACCGCGACGACGGCATCGCCGTCGACCACCTGGCTGCAGCCCGCCGCCGCCAGCATCGTCACCGCCAGCAGCACACCGGACCTGAACCTGAGCTTCATGGCTCCACATGCTGCCATGACGCGGCATCGCCACAGGCTGCGGCCACTCCGGCGGCCGATATCAGGTCGACGCCGCGACGAGCTCGTCGAGCGCGACGGCGAAGTCATCGGCCATATCCCACAGGTCGCCCAGCAGCTCGGGGCAGCTGACGATCCCGACGTCGAGTTTGCCGGTCAACGACATCACGGTGATGTTGAGCCCGGAGCCGTGGAAGATCGGGCCGAGCGGGTACATCGCCTTGACCTCCGAGCCCAGGAAGTACAGCGGCACCTGCGGGCCGGGCACATTGGACACCACCAGGTTGTGGACGGGTTTGGCCCCGGACAGCCGGCTGGCCGCGTACACCCGCATCGCCACGCCGAACACGGCCGGGGCCGCGAACTGCGTCCAGTCCTGCAGCAGCGTCGCGCCGATCGCCGAACTGTGTTGTTTGGCAACCGAATTGGCTTCCGCGATGGCCCGCAGCCGCTGCACCGGGTCGGTGATGTGGGTCTCCAATTTGGCGAACATCCCCGACACCTGGTTGCGGCCGGGCCGGTCGGAGCGGTCGTGGACCGATACCGGCACCATGGCGACCAGGGAGTTGGCCGGCAGCTCGTCGCGGTCACTCAGATAGGTGCGTAGCACCCCCGAGACCAGCGCCATCACCACATCGTTGACCTTGACGCCGAAGCGGTCCTTGACCGTTTTGATGTCGTCGAGGTCGAGCTGGGCGTATGCGATGTTGCGCCGGCCCGAGATATTGGCGTTGAACGCCGTCTTGGGCGCGTTGAACGGCGCCGCCATCGCCAGCCCGTTGCGGGCCCGCCGCACCGTGTCGACGATCGAGGACACCGTCGTCGGCAGCACATTGGCCAGGTTCAACGGTCTGGTCACGAACTTCACCGCACCGTTGATCGCGATCTCCATGCCGGACGCCCCGCCCACCCCGTCGACGGGGTCCGGTGGCGGCGCGTCGGGTTCGGTGGTGCACAGCTGCGACATCAGGTTGGCCCCGGTAACCCCGTCGACGCCGGCGTGGTGCACCTTGGTCATCACCGCCAGTCGGCCCCCGGTGTGCGCGTCGCTGCCCGCGATGTTCTCGATGACCCACATCTCCCAGAGCGGACGGCTCCGATCCAGCGGCAAAGACGCGATGTGGCCGCAGATCTCGGCCAGTTCGGCACGGCCGCCCGGTGCCGGAAGGCCGATCCTGTGCAGGTGCCGGTTGACGTCAAAGTCCTTGTCGTCCACCCAGACCGGGTGATCCAGGTTGAACCGGCTGTCGGCGATCTTCTCCCGGAACTGCGGCATCGCCTTGATGCACAAGGAAAGTGCGTCGCGCAGCCGGTCGAAGGTGTACCCGCCGGGCATGGTCGAGGTGTCGATCTCCAGGATCGAACACACGTGCAGCGGCTGCGCCGCCGTTTCCAGATACAGGAAGCTGGCGTCGAGTCCGCTGAGCCGTTGCATGCCGCTGATCGTAGGTCGGGCGGGGCCACCCGACCGGGGCAATTGTGAGGAAATCCACTCCGCCGTTGCTTTTACCTTCACACACCCAGCTGGCACACTGACGAATGTCAGACGAACCCGGGGACCGGATACCGGCCTCGAGGATTCGTACCGACCGTCTATTGAGGGACAATGATGTCTGAACAGTCTGTTTACGGTGCCACCGATTCGGGCGCGGATGCCAAACCACGCACCAAGGTCCGGACCGTCACGCTGCAGAAATGGAAGGCCGAAGGCCACAAGTGGGCGATGCTCACCTGTTACGACTACTCCAGTGCCAGGGTGTTCGACGATGCCGGCATCCCGGTGCTGCTGGTCGGCGATTCGGCCGCAAACGTCGTCTACGGCTACGACACCACCGTTCCGGTCACCATCGATGAGCTGATCCCGTTGGGGCGCGCCGTGGTCAAGGGCGCCCCGCACGCCATGGTGGTGGTCGACCTGCCGTTCGGCAGCTACGAAGCCGGCCCGCAGCAGGCGCTGGCGAGCGCGACCCGGTTCATGAAGGAGACCGGCGCCCAGGCCGTCAAGCTCGAAGGCGGCGAGCGGGTCGCCGAGCAGATCGCGATGCTGAGCTCGGCGGGCATCCCGGTGGTGGCCCACATCGGCTTCACCCCGCAGAGCGTCAACGGGCTCGGCGGGTTCCGGGTTCAGGGCCGTGGCGACGCCGCCGAGCAGACCGTGCACGACGCGATCGCGGTGGCCGAAGCCGGTGCGGTCGCGGTGGTGCTGGAGATGGTGCCCGCCGAGTTGGCCACCCAGATCACCGGCAAGCTCACCATCCCCACGATCGGTATCGGCGCCGGACCCAACTGCGACGCCCAGGTGCTGGTCTGGCAGGACATGGCCGGCCTCACCAGCGGCAAGACCGCCAGGTTCGTCCGCCGCTTCGGTGATGTCGGCGGCGAATTGCACCGGGCCGCAGCTCAGTACGCGCAGGATGTGGCGGCCGGGGTGTTCCCGGCCGACGAGCACAGCTACTGAGCGCTAATCGAACTGAGCCCGGCGCTTCGCGAGGAACGCGTCCACGCCCTCGCGTCCGTCGGCCGAATCGGCCCGCGCGGCGATGAACCGGCCCTCGGCCTCGAGCTGCTCTTCGAGACCGTTCTTCAGCGAGGACAACAGCAGCGTCTTGACCGCACCGTTGGACCCGGCCGAACCGGCGGCCAGCTGCTCCCCCAGCGCGGTGGCCCGGCCGGCCAGATCGGCGTCCGCCACGACCTCGGTGATCAGGCCCCACTGCTGGGCCTCGGCCGCCGAGAGGGTCCGGTTGGTCAGCATGAGTTCCTGCGCCCGACGTAGGCCGACCAGTCGCGGCAGGTAGTAGGACGAGCTGCCGTCGGGGCTCAGGCCCACCTTGGTGTAGGCCATCGTGAAGGAGGCCGACTCGGCGGCCATTACCAGGTCGCCGGACACCGCCAGGCTGAACCCGGCGCCGGCGGCGGTGCCGTTCACCGCGGTGATCAGCACGGCGTCCATCCGGGCGAATGACGAGATGGCCCGGTGCAGATCGTCGGCGACCCCCTTGATGTAGCGTCCGCGGCTCGGTGCGGTGGCGAACGACTTCAGGTCGCCCCCCGCGCAGAAGAACCGGCCAGCTCCGGTCAGCACCACGGCCTTGGTCGCGGCCGCGTCGCAGCGCCGGGCGGCGTCGGCCAGCTCGCGAGTCATGGTGTCGTTCATGCCGTTTGCGGCGTCCGGACGGTTCAGGGTGATCTGTACGAGCGCGCCGGACCGCTCGAACGTGATGGCTTCATAGGTGGGTTCGGTCACGCTGGGAGACTCTAGTGGGCGGCCCACTCGGACAGGTACTGGGCCCGGCAGGCGCTCCGGGCCAGCTTGCCGCTCGTGGTACGCGGAATCGATCCCGCTGCAACAAGTTTGATATCCGCCACGGCCACCCCGTGCCGCCGCGAGACGGCTCCCCTGATCGCGTCGGCGATGGGCCGCGGATCGGCCCGGCCCGCACCGGGTGCCCGTTCGGCGACGATCGCCAGCCGCTCACCGGCGGGGCCGGGCACCGAGAAGGCCGCCACGAAGCCCGCCCGCACCGCCGCCGACGCCTCGGCGACGGTGGCCTCCAGGTCCTGCGGATAGTGGTTGCGGCCGTCAATGATGACCATGTCCTTGATCCGGCCGGTGACATACAGCTCGCCGTCGAGGTACACGCCCAGGTCGCCGGTCCGGAACCACGCCGCGCCATCCGCACAGCCCTGCGCGTGACTGCCCTGCCCGAGCCGCGACTGCAGCTTGTTGTGAAAGGCGGCCTCGGTTTCGGCGGGCCTGCGCCAATAACCCCGCCCGACGTTGTCGCCGTGCAGCCAGATCTCGCCGACCTGACCGTCGGGCAGCTCGGCTTCGCCATGGCCGTCGCCGTCGCCGTGCGGGCTCACGATCACCGCCCATTCGCTGCGGGCGATCTGCCCGCAGGACACCTGGGCCACCGCACCGTCCGCGTCGGGCGCCACCACCACGGCCTGCCCCGCAGCCAGCCGGTCCCGGTCCAGGTACGTCGCGCTGGGCTTGGCGTCCGCGGCGATGGTGGCGACGAACAACGTGGCCTCGGCCATGCCGTAGGAGGGTTTGACGGCGGCCGGGGCGAGCCCGTACGGCGCGAAGGCGGCGTTGAACTCGTCGATCGAGGCCATGCTCACCGGTTCCGAACCGTTGATCAGGCCCGCGACGTTGCTCAGGTCCAGGGACTCACCCGCGGGCGGCAGGCCCCGCTGGGCGGCGAGTTCGTAGGCGAAGTTGGGAGCGGCGGCGAAGGTCGGCACATCGGACGCGCCGAGTTCTGCGATCCAGCGGTACGGGCGGCGCACGAATGCGACCGGCGACATCAACGTGATGTGGCCGCCGCACAGCGCCGGGAACATGATCATCAGCAGGCCCATGTCGTGGAACAGCGGCAGCCAGCTGACGCTGCGGATGTTCCAGTCCAGACCGACCGAGATGATCATCTGCAGCACGTTGGTGCAGGCCCCACGGTGGGTGATCTCGACGCCGGCCGGGGTGCGCGTCGACCCGGAGGTGTACTGCAGGTAGGCGATGCCGTCGGTGTGCAGGGCGGCCGCGGTGAAGTCGGCTCCCACGGTGTCGGGGACCGCGTCGATCGCGACCATCCTGGGCCGGCGCTCCCGCGGAAGCTTGCGCAGGAAGTTTCCGACCGCCTCGGCGGCCTCGGTCGTGGTCAGCACCACCGACGGTGCGGCGTCCCCGAGGACCGCGTCGAGCCGTTCGGCATGGCCGGGCAGTTCCGGCGCGAACAGCGGGACCGCGATGTTGCCGGCCTGAATCGATGCGAAGAAGGCGACGACGTAGTCGACTCCCTGCGGGGCCAGGATCGCTACCCGGTCGCCGGGTTCGGTCACCTGCTGCAGCCGGCCGCCCACCGCACGCACCCGGGCGTTCAACTGCTTCCAGGTCAGCTCGACGGCCCGCCCGTCGTGATCGAAGTCCAGATACCGGTAGGCGGGAGTGTCCGCGAGCTCAGTGACATTGCGGTCGAAATGCGACATCAGCGTGGAACCGTCGGGGATGGCGATGTTTCCATCGGAATCCAGGTAGTCCTCGACCTTCATGCGTGCCGAAGCTCCGCGCTCGGCTGTGGCGTCCGAACCCATGAACGCAACTTTAAGAGATTCCCTCAGAACTCTGGGGAAACGGCCGCGCGCGGTGCAAAGTCTTAACCTGGCCGTGACCCGGAGCCGGGGCGAACGAGTTGGCCTGTAAGCCGGATTCTGTTCTTCACCGCTGACGGTGAAGCGGCGACCATCCATCTGGACACACCGTTGCCGGGTGCCTCAAGCGGCCTACCCGCAGGCTCGGGCGAGCAGCCCTCGGGCACCTGCGCGACCGCAACCAGGTTGCGGCCTTCTTGGCCTTGCTTCGGGTGGGGTTTGCCTAGCCACCCCGGTCGCCCGGGATGCTGGTGCGCTCTTACCGCACCGTTTCACCCTTACCCCCTGCGCCTCAAGGGCTCAGTTGGCGGTCTGTTTTCTGTGGCACTTTCCCGCGAGTCACCTCGGATTGCCGTTAGCAATCACCCCGCTCTGTGAAGTCCGGACTTTCCTCGACACCAGGGTGCCGCGGCCGCCCGGCCAACTCGTTCGCGCAGATCACCGTACCGCTAAATCCGCGCCCCGGACGCCACCCGCCCGATCCCCTTGACGTTGATGCGGTTCAGGGAGTGTCCTTGAACTCCTCGTGCAGGTCGGGAAGAAACGACGCGAGGTGATTCATCTCGGCCGCGCAGTGGAAGGCCAGGTCGTGGCCGAAGTTGGCGCCCATCATCCGCCCGGCCAGGTGTGGGAGTGCGGCAGCGCCGACCAACCGGGCGGCTCTCCCGGCCAGCAGCGGAGCGCCACGGCCGGGCACCGCCTGGGCCGGAAGGTCGAGCAGCGCAGGGTCGTTGAGGAAGAACCGGCTGCGCATCTCGGAGCCGCGTGCGGTGGGGCGGACCTGGTGGACGAGCCATCCCAGGGCGACCGGGTACTGACTGAGGCCGACCCTGGCACAGATGGCCGTGGTGCCCTTGTCGAGTTCGTCGAAGCCGAGCCGGGCGGGGTCGACGAAGCGGATGGCCAGGCGCTGCAGCGTGCCGCCGACGTACTCATCGACGTAGGAGACGTTGTCGATGTAGCGCTGGCGGTCGGTGAGGGTGCGGTCGGCGCTGCGGTCCTCGCCGATCGCGGTGAACTGGTGGGCGTCGGGGTACCAGAGCTTGTAGCGGGCGGACTCGGTGGAGTGCCAGCCGAACCACCAGTCCCACATCTCGGCGGTGACATCAGGCATGTCGGTCAGGACCGCGATCAGATAACCGCCTGGGACGCGGGTCCAGCCGGTTTCCATCTTGTGATGACCGGGGCGGGACATTATGTCGGCAGCGTCGCGCAGGCCGTAGGCGTACTCGATCGGGGCCATCCCACCGATCAGTGCCTCGCGGACGTGGTCCTGGATGGGCAGGGTGTCGGTGCGGAAATACTTGGCGTAGGGCTTGGCCGCGTCGCCCTCGCCATAGCCGAGGTAGCGGGGCTCGGCGGCATAGCTCGCGGGCATCGGCGCCCGGTCGGCCGCCGTGGGGGTGTACGCAATCATGCGGTTCTCCTTCCTGCCACGGGTCAGCTGGGTCCGGCCTGGTCGCCGGTGGTGCCGAGCAGGTAGGTCTGACAGAGCGTGACCAGCCCCGAAAGCTGTTGGTCCGCTGGGGCCGGATGGCGTCCCGCAGCGTCCGGGCCGAAAATCACCTGCCACATGACCGTGCTGAACACCGCGCGGAAGGCCAGCGGTACCGCCGCCTCCGGGCTGAAGCAGGCGAGTTGACCGGCGCGATCCAGGATCAGCGAGGTGAAGAGTTCCTCGGCGAGGGCGCTGGTGGCGTTGCCGCGTTCACGCAGGGACGGGTCGGCGGCGGCCCGCAGGATCAGTGGTCCCATCACCGCCCCGTGCCGGGTCACCTGCAGCGCCAACGCGTGCACCGCGTCGGCCACCAGCTCGGCCGGCCGGGTGTCGGCGCGGTCGGCGAGCCGCGCGAAGGCGTCCCGCATATCCGTGTCGACCTCGTCCAGCAGATCGTGCTGGACGGCATGGATCAGGCCGTCCTTATCGGTGAACCGCTCGTAGACCGAACCGACCGACACTCCGGCCGCGGCCGCCACCCGGGCCACGGCCAAGCCTTCCCAACCCCCTTCGACCAGGGCCTGCCGCGCCGCCGTCAGAATCTTGCGTTGCGTGATCCGGCTGCGTTCCTGCTGTGCCGGGCGTCTTCGGTCCGGTGCCGCCATCGCCACCCTCCGCTCGTGCGTAGCAGTTGCACCGCCAGCTTAGCCTAATCTGAACCCGAGTTCAGATTCAGGTTATGGTGATGGCGGCTCGACCGTCGAGCACCTCTGATCGGGAGTATGCGATGACCCAGACCACCAAGACCGCGGTGACCTTCCCCTCCGACGACCTGCGCCTGGCAGGCGATCTCTATCTGCCCGACCGCACCGACCGTCCCCTGCCTGCCGTGGCGATGGCTCCCGGCTTCGGTGGAGTCAAGGAGATGCTCATGCCGCCGTACGCGGCCGCCCTGAACACCGCGGGCATCGCCGTCCTCGTCTTCGACTACGCGAACTTCGGTGGCAGCGAAGGGGAACCGCGCCAGCACATGGACCTCGACGCCCAGCAGCGCGCCTACCGGCACGCCCTGGACTACCTCGCCGCCCACGCCGATATCGACGCCACCCGACTGGGCGTCTTCGGCGCCAGCATGTCCGGCGGGCACGCCCTCGCCATGGCCGCCACCGACCCCCGGGTGCGCTCCACCGTCGTCCTCATCCCCTTCACCGGACTGGACGTCTCGGCCCAGCCCGCCGAACTCCTGACGGCGATCGAGGACGCCGCCAAACGCATGTCCGCCGGCGAGGAGCCGCAGATGATCGCCAGCACCGGTAAGCCCGGTGACTTCGCCGCGATGACGAGCGACGGCGCCTGGGAGTGGATGGAACAGATGACCGCCGACGCCCCGAGCTACCGCAACGAAGTCACGTTGGCCTCGCTGTGGAACCTGGCCAACTACCGTCCTGCTGAAGCACTTTCGGCCATCTCCACACCCGTACACGCGGTCCTGGCCGCCGACGACGCCATCACCCCGGCCGCCGGCGCCCGCCAGGCACTGCGCCCCATCGCCCACCTCGACGTCGTCGAGATCCCGCAGACCCACTTCGAACTCTTCGACGAGCACCTGCAGGAAACCATCGACCTCACCACCGGGTGGTTCACCGACGACCTGTTCTGAACCCGATGGGCGCGAGCCCCGCGCACCGACTACGCGGCCCGCCCGCACCGGGCGAATTCGACCGCCAACCGCAATTCGGTCGGGCACTCGAACACCTGCACCTGCCCGGGCAGGGGTGGCGCGGTGGACCGGTACCACGCCCCGGTCGGGGTGACGAACATCGCGGTGTGCCTACCGTCCTCGTCGAAGGTGTGCACCCGCCACCCCGGCGATTCCTTGGTGTAGTTGCACTGCTCGCACAACCCCTCGCCGTTGAGCGCACTGGTGGCCCCACCCCGCGCGCTCGGCTCGGCGTGATCGTAGTGGCGGATCGGGGCATTGCAGAACGGTGTGCGACAGGTCCTGTCCCGCAACGCGATGAACACGGCCAGCGCTTTGGGGAAGCGGCGCGACCGCGACTCCATCGCCACCAACGCACCCGATTTCGGCTGCCGATACACCCGCCGCAACGTGGCCCGCGAACGCTCGTCGGTCACCGCGGCACTCACCAGTGAACGGGCCACCGCCGCGGGCACCGGGCCGTAACCGGCCACCACGGCCGGATCGTCGGCGTCACCGAACAACGTTTCATCGGTGACCACCAGATTCACCGCGACCGGCTCGGCCACCTCGGCGGGCCGGCCGGTGACGCGTTCGGTGAGCGTGTCGGCCATCACCTGACCGCGCGACCGCCCATCGCAGGTGGTGTCGGCCGCCCGGCGCAACGCCGTGTAGACACCGACACCCTGCGCCACCGGCAACAGCGCGGTCAGATACGTCATGGTGTCGGGTGCCGGCCGCAGCGTCACCGCCCGATCCCGGGCCGCCTTGGCCGCCCGCTCGACGAAGGCCCGCGGATCCAGCCGGTAGGCGATCTGTTTGGCCTTCGCCTCGATCCGCCCGTCCCCCATCCCGTCGAGTTCGGCCAGCTCGGCACACATCTCGGCATCCAGCGTGCGCCGATCCTCCACCTG